>JAXJVN010000011.1:0-37183 GCA_036308545.1 Eubacterium sp.
AAAGATTGCTGTTCGGACTTTCGCAGTTCAGGTTTATAGGCAAGTTTTTGCGACACGCCTCAAGCAAGGCTGTCGCAAATCAGGGCAAAAGGCAAAGGGTGCAAATCCTCACGAACGTTCCGATAAATAAAAGTATAATGAAAGGATTGGAGGAGATAATTAATTTTGAAAGAGAATCCGAAACGGAGAAGGAATCTTGACCAGGGACATTGGAATAACGCTGAGCAGGGGAAAAACGGTAAGATGAAGACTCCCTGGGGCGATAAAGCGCCCTGGAGGCTGAAGTTTGCCAGGGTTATTCTGACGCTGGTTTTGACGCTGACGATTGGGTTAGCAGCTGCGATTCCGGCTTTTTTTGCAGTGACGATTGCCGGGGCTCCGGATATCAGCGCCCTGGATGCGGAGCCGGAGGGTTATCGGACTGCTGTCCTGGATGATCGGGGAGAGACGGTCCTGACTTTATCGGAATCAGATTCCAACCGCGTTTACGTAAAGCTGGAGAATATTCCTGTCAACCTGCAGCATGCCTTTGTGGCGATAGAGGATGAACGCTTCTATCAGCATAATGGAATTGACATTCAGGGAATTCTCAGGGCAGGGTTTAAGGGAATTGCCGGCGGTAATTTCAGTGAAGGCGCCAGTACCATTACCCAGCAGCTTCTGAAGAATAATGTATTTTCGGGCTGGACTGAGGAAGTTACTTTTGCAGACCGGCTGACCCGCAAAATCCAGGAACAGTATCTGGCTCTGAAGCTAGAACAGAAGCTGGATAAAAACTGGATTCTCGAGAATTATCTCAATACCATAAATCTTGGGGGCGGCAACTGGGGCGTGGAAACGGCATCCGTCTATTATTTCGGCAAGGATGTGTCCAGACTTGACCTGGCGGAATGTGCCGTGCTTGCTGCTATTACAAATAATCCTACCGCTTATAATCCTCTTCTGAATCCGGAGGCTAATAAAGAACGTCAGCAGCTAGTCCTGGCCAATATGCTGGATTTGGGATACATCAGTCAGCAGGATTACGATAATGCCTGCCAGGAGGATGTTTATGGAGAAATTTCTGCGGCACATGCATCAGGCAGTCAGGCGCAGGTCCTGAATTATTTTGAGGATGCCATGGTCCAGGAGGTCAAGGACGACCTGACAGATGAAAAGGGGATGTCCGAACAGGATGCCTGGGACCTGATCTACAGGGGAGGCTTGACCATTTACTCGACGGAAGACAGTGGTCTCCAGGAAAGAGCGGAAAAAGAAGTCAATAAGGATGATTACCTTTCTTACGGTATGGTTCTTCCGAGCTCAGACTCCTCAAATGATGGCACCCAGATTTCGCTTGTTCTTCTGGACAATGCGACAGGCCAGGTGAAGGCAATTGTCGGCGGAAGGGGAGAGAAGAACGCCAGCTTGGTTTATAACCGTGCAATATCCAGCAGGAGACAGCCGGGCTCTACCGTGAAGGTAATAGGCGAATATGCTGCCGGCCTGCAGAACGGGACTATGACACTCGGTACGGTTTACGACGATGCGCCTTATACTTATTCAGATGGCACGCCTGTTTCCAATGTGGACGGAAGTTACAAAGGCAGAACTACGGTCCATGACGCGATTGTCAGCTCCGATAATATTGCCGCGGTGAAAGCAGCCCAGGAGGTCGGCGTTGACCGCGTCTATGCCCAGCTCGAAAACTTCGGAATCACAACGCTTACGGAAGATGACAGGGTGGAAGCTTTGGCGCTGGGCGGCACCTCAGGCGGCGTAACGAACCTGGAGATGACGGCAGCTTACGAAAGCCTGGCTTGCGGCGGGACCTGGAAGGAACCGGTTTTTTACACGAAGGTCTGTGACCGTGATGGAAATATTATTTTATCCAAGGATCAGGAGCAGAAAGAAGTCGTATCGAAAGAGACGGCATCGCTTCTGACCCATGCTATGGCAGACGTCATGACAAAGGGAACCGGACAGGATGCATATTTTGAAGGAATGCCCCTCGCAGGAAAGAGCGGTACGACTGACCATGCGGAAAATGCCTGGTTTATCGGCTATTCACCCTACTATACCTGCGGGGTATGGGGAGGCTATGACGATGGACGCACCCAGACCGATACCACTTATGTAAAAAAAATCTGGAAGGCAGCTATGCAGGCAGCAAATGCAGACGTACAGAATAAAGCGTTCGAAATGCCCTCTGACATGGAAGAGGTAAAGATCTGTACCAAGAGCGGCAAGCGGGCCATCCCCGGAGTCTGTGATTCGACCGAACAGGGAGATATGACCCGAATCGAATATTTTGCGCCGGGAACTGCTCCAACGGAAAGCTGCGACGAACATATCAAGATTACCATCTGCAGGGAATCCGGTGAGAAGGCAGGAAACTGGTGTCCGTCCTACTGCGAAGAGACGAAGATCTATCTTCGCCATGCAAGTGAAGGAACGGCGGATCAGGCTTATGTCCTGCCGGATGGACTTGAAGAGTCTGCCTGCCATGTACATACCGCCTTCTGGGATAAGTGGAAGAAGCCGGATAATAATTACGAAAATCAGACCGGAGAGAACGGAACGGGGCCGGGAGAAAGCGAAATAGAACCGGAAGGCCATGCTATAGATACGGGAGACGAAGACAATGATATAGAGCAGAATAGCAATACAGAACAGGACAGCGGTACGGACAGCGATGATCCGTTCTGGTGGTGGCCATTCTGAAGAAATCTGAAGAAAGAGCGGTTCCGGCATGGAATCGCTCTTTTAAAATGTCTTCATTATGTGATAAGATAAGCCTGCTTTTGCGGCTGCCTTTTGCCGGCAGGAAAGAATGGATTGCGATAGCCTGACAATTTGCATGATAAGGATGAAGAAAATGAATGACCGTACATCTTTGAATACCCGTTACGCCATGCTCCGCTACTCTTTGCTGCAGGCTTTTTACTGGATGGAATCCTGCACCTGCACCGGATTTGTGGCGGTCTTTCTGGAAGGAGTCGGGGCGGATGCCGCCGCAATCGGTTCTGTTATGGGAGTTGGAAATATTCTGGCTTTCATCGCCCAGCCTTATCTGACGTCTAAGGCGGACCGAAGCAGAAAAATTTCCATTACCGGTATTTTACTTGTCATGTTTGCATGCCTGATCGGCGCAGAGTGCCTGACTATGGTTCCCGGCGTACCGGTCATTCTTGTATTGATCGCCTATATTGCAATTGTAACGCTGATGCAGGCATCTATGCCGATCCTGAGCGGGCTCTCTGTGTATTATACGGACCGGGGAGCCAATATCAATTTCGGTATCTCCAGAGGCCTGGGCTCCTTTACGTTTGCTGTACTTTCTACGGTTCTAGGGATCTGGGTCCAGAAATCCTCCTATCGTGTCATAGGAATCGCATCGATCGTAATGGGACTGATCGTTGTTTTCCTGCTGATTCTGATGCCTTCTCCCAGGGCGGTGAAACCGGTGACCGGTACGGAGAAAAAAACGGATGCGGAAGATAAAAGCGGCAGCTACCCGGATTTTCTGAGGAAAAATCCCTGGTTTACGGTTTTTATCGTCGGAATGAGCCTGGCGCTGATCCAGTATATGACCTTCAGCAACTTCTTTATCCAGGTGGTAGAGAATGTAGGCGGGGGCAGCAGCGAAATGGGAATTGCCCTGGCGCTGGCCGCACTGGTAGAAGTGCCGATGATGTTCCTCTTCAATCTGATTCTGAAAAAATTTACAATCCGTACCATTATGAACACGGCAATCCTGGGCTTTCTTCTCCGAAGCGCTATCATGGCGCTTGCCGTGAATATCGGACAGATTTATTTTGCATCCTGCATTCAGTTCCTGGGGTATGCGCTCTATATTCCGGTTACTGTAGCCTTTGCAGACGCTTATTTCCCAGAGGGAGACAAAAATAAAGCCCTGGGACTTCTGGCAGCGACCCAGCTTTTCGGAAGCGTGGTCGGCTCTCTTGCCGGCGGCTTCCTGATCCGGGATTTCGGAATTCGCAGAACGATGATCGCTTTTCTGGTTCTGGCCGTAGCGGGATCGCTGCTTGCTCTCTGGTCCTTTGGGAAGATAAAAAACAGAAGAGAATAATTTTTCCCTGGAAAACCGTGTGATTTGCACTAAATCGGATGTCGGGCTGCATAGAATATCCTGTGGCGGAAGGATGCCCGGCAGAAATTGCTTTTCCTTGGCGAAAGCAAAACTGCAGGCAGTCATTCATCTTGCCAGGAAGAAGGACATGCAGACAGCAGGTTCGTTACCGGGATTGCGGTAGACGTGGGGACGGTCGCTGGCAAAGCGCAGGCATTTATTTTGATGAAGCGTCCATAAGCGTCCGCTTTCCTCAAGGGTCAGCACCCCTTTCTGCATGGTTAGATATTCTTTTGTGTGGTCTCCGTGGGAATCACTTTCGTACACCCCGCCGGGAGCAAGTTCGATCCGGTAGATTTCGATGACGTGGTTGTCGGAAATCGGAATGCAGGTCCATACCTTGTATTGGCCTTCTACATCCTTAGTCGGTTCCAGTTTGTCTATATTAACTAAATAGGCGTCGTCGAGCGGATTTTTGGTGAGGTCTTCCAGGCTGACCCGAAGTCCGCTCATTATTTTTCCGATTACGCCAATCGAAGGGTTGGCATCGTCACGTTCGATCATTGCCAGCATACTTTTGCTGACGCCGGTCTGCTCGGCGACAGAATCGAGACTCATGCCTTTGGCTTTGCGGATTTGCTGCAGGTTCAGAGCAATATTATGAGATAAGTAATTCATGAAGCACCTCCGTTTCCGGATCCCCCCGGATTATGGGCACGATTAAAGGAATCGTCCATTTTGATTTTACAAATGCGGGTGCTCGGATCACCCGGTTATCATCGGATGAAAAAGGTACACCGGGTAGCCTTCCGATGACAAAGGGTCTTCCGGGTGGTCTTCCAATGAAAAAAAATTCAAAAGTTAGAATAATACAAACCAAGGAAAATGCAAGTGCAGGAATAAACATTCGATTATACATTATATTAAACACAATCTTGCCTTTAGTGCAATATAAAATACAATAAAGCGTTAAAATGTCCAAAATAATAATTAAAAACGGTTGACACGCAGGAAAATAGGTGATATATTGCACACAAACAGAAAAAGAAATTCACAGACAAGGGCGTCACAGCTTCACAGCTTGTGCGCCCTTGTCTTTTGTTTCAGGCTTCTGTTTTTTCATAGAAAGTAGAACTGCAATGCAGGAAGGAAACAGGGAGGACAAGACCATGAGATTAAAAGATACAGGACTTACCGCACAGGACATCAAGGACAAGGTTTCCAAATATATGATCGAGACCTATGAGCGCTTTGATTTTGTAGCAGATCACGCTAAGGGCATGTATATGTACGACGAAAACGATACCCCGTATCTGGACTTCTACGCAGGCATCGCCGTCAATGCGCTCGGAAACTGCGACGAGGGCGTCGTAAACGCTGTATGCGATCAGGCCAAAGATATCATGCAGACTTTCAATTATCCTTATACGGTTCCGCAGGCTCTTCTGGCTGAAAAAGTATGCCAGGCCACCGGCATGGACAAGATTTTTTTCCAGAATTCCGGTACCGAGGCCAATGAGGCTATGATCAAGATTGCCCGTAAATATGGCATTGAGAAATACGGACCCAACCGTTACCATATCGTAACCGCCAAGGAAGGCTTCCATGGCCGCACTTTTGGTGCCATGTCCGCGACCGGTCAGCCTGGAAATGCCTGCCAGGTCGGATTCGGACCAATGACCTACGGTTTCTCTTACGCACCTTACAATGATCTGAAGGCTTTTGAAGATGCCTGTACAGAAAACACAATCGGAATCATGATCGAGCCGGTCCAGGGTGAAGGAGGCGTTCATCCGGCTACAAAAGAATTCATGCAGGGACTCCGCAAGTTCTGCGACGAACATGAGATCCTGCTTATGATCGATGAAGTCCAGACCGGATGGTGCAGGACCGGAGCAGTCATGAGCTACATGAATTACGGCATCAAGCCGGATATCGTTTCCATGGCCAAAGCTCTTGGCGGCGGCATGCCGATCGGCGCGATCTGCACAACAGAAGAAGTTTCCAAGGCCTTCACCATGGGCTCTCATGGCACGACTTTCGGCGGCCATCCGGTATGCTGCGCGGCAGCGCTCGCTGAGGTTACCGAACTTCTGGACTGGGACATCGCATCGAACGCGAAAGAGATGGGTGACTATTTCTCAGCCAAACTGGAGAAGCTTCCTCATGTAAAGGAAGTCCGTCACCAGGGCCTCCTGGTTGGCGTTGAATTTGACGGAACCCTGAACGCCGTCGACGTCAAGCACGAATGCTTCCATAATAAACTGCTGATCACCGCGATCGGATCTTCGGTCATCCGTATGATCCCGCCGCTTGTCGTCACTAAAGAAGACTGCGACAAAGCATATGACATTATCGAGAAATCGGTGAAGGCACTCTTATAAAAAAGTACTGAAAGAAAAAGTTTTTGAAAAAATGGCAAAAGCTGCCCGGCTTTCTAAAAGAGGGCGGGGCAGCAGATCTGCCTGAGTCAGGAGAGGCTATGGACATATACTGTAGCAGGATTTGATATCTATGCTTCCTGGCTGGCAGTTGCCGTGATCATGGCTCTTCTGATGACATACGTCAACATCCGCGGCGTCAAGACGGCAGCCATCTTCCAGAGTATATTGACGATCATTATCGGAGGGGCAGGAATTATCCTGATCGCATCTTCTGCAGTAACAGGCGATCTGTCCAACCTTAAGGACCAGGCCTTTGTCGGGACAGGAGGTACGTCCTTTAAAAACGTAATGGCAGTAGCAGTCACGACCCCCCCCTTCTTCTACATCGGCTTTGATGTTATTCCTCAGGCAGCGGAAGAAATCAAGATCGAGTTGAAAAAAATCGGAAAGATCATGCTCCTGTCTATCATTATGGCAGTTGTATTCTACGCCTTCGTCATTCTTGCAGTCGGCTATGAAATGACCGGGACAGAGATTTCCGATGCTATGCAGGGAAACGGCCTTGTCAGCGCGGATGCCATTGCCAAAGCCTTCGGAACAAAGGCGATGGCGGATGTTCTGATCGTCAGTGGCATGTGCGGAATCCTGACATCCTGGAATTCCTTCCTGGTAGGTGGAAGCCGTGCCATCTATTCCATGGCAGAGTCTTACATGGTCCCGAAATTCCTGGGCAAGCTTCATCCTAAGTACAAGACTCCGGTAACAGCGCTTTATCTGATCGGTGCCCTTTCCGTTGCAGCTCCTTTTGCCGGACGCCGGATGCTGGTCTGGATATCAGACGCCGGCAACTTCGGATGCGTACTCGCTTACTGTATGGTTTCTCCTTCCTTCCTGATCCTCCGGAAAAAAGAGCCGGACATGAAGCGGCCTTATAAGGTGAAGAATTATAAACTGGTAGGAACTTTAGCGGTAATTCTTTCAGGCGGCATGCTGGTCATGTATATCATTCCCGGATCCGGTTCAACGCTTGCAGTCCAGGAATGGATCCTTCTGGCAGGATGGATCCTGCTGGGCGTAGGCTTTTATATCAGCTGCAAGAGAAAATATGGCGTCAAGTTCGGAACCATGACCCAGATTATTTCGGATGAGGATGCTATGGCTCTTCAGATTCCGGACGAAGAGCTGTCGCTTGCTCTTGATAAGGCCATCGATGAAGCCATTTCCTATGTACTCACAGCAGAAACTTCGGGATCTCTGCTGTAATCATTTCGATTTTGAAAATACAGCCGTATGATACGGATTGATACAGAATAGGACTACAGTTGGGTCGAAGGAATAATACGGTTGTTTTTTCAGGCATGCTGCGGAGCTTAAGCAGCATGCCTGTCTTTTAAGATAGTTTTTCTGAAAAAAAATATCCTTTAAAAACTTATTCTTTCAATAAGGAGGTCGCAGATATGCCAATTTTTTCTTTCTCCATTCCACAGACCGTAATATTCGGCTCCGGTTCTCTGGCAAAGCTGCCGGAGTGCTCGGCAAAGCTTTCGGCGAAAAAAGCTATGATCCTGACCGGACCGCATCTGGCAAAAATGCCTGTCATGGCAGAAACAAAAAAGAAGCTTGAAGGTGCCGGGATCGGAGTCGATATCTTTTCTGATATTGAGGGAAATCCATCAACAGATACCGTCGCAAAAGCGACCGAAGCTTTTAAAGAGAGCGGGGCGGATATTCTGATCGCCTTCGGAGGCGGTTCTCCCATGGATGTTGCCAAAGCTGTGGCAGTCGTTGCAACTTATGGAGGCAATATTACGGAGTATGAAGGCGGAGGGAAAGTTCCCGGCAAGGTAACGCCAATCATAGCGATTCCTACGACAGCCGGAACCGGCTCGGAGGTTACGGCATTCTCCGTCATCACAGACCATAAGAGAAACTATAAGCTGTCTGTTTTCTCCTATGACCTGGTACCTGCTTATGCCATCCTGGATCCGGAGCTTCTGGTGACGACACCTGCTCATGTGGCGGCAGCCTGTGGGATCGACGCTTTTATTCATGCAGAGGAGTCCTATATTTCCAAAGCAGCTTCTCCTTTTACGGAAATGATGTCAGAGAAAGCCATGGAACTGATCGGCGGCAATATCCGCGCTTTCGTGGCGGACAGGATGAATGTCAAGGCTGCTGAAGCCATGCTGCAGGGCTCTCTTTATGCGGGAATTGCTTTTTCATGGGCAAGGTTAGGTGACGTACATGCTATGAGCCATCCTGTCAGCGCCTGGTTCAATGTACCGCATGGCGTTGCCAACGGTATCCTGCTCCCGGTCGTTGTGGATTTCAATGCATTGGCGGACCAGGGTAAATATAAAAAGATTGCCGGCTGGATTTCACCTTCGGGTAAGATACCGGATGACTTTGAACCGGCCATGCTGGGCGGCATGATCCGTTCTCTTAATAAGGATATCGGAATTCCTGCGTGCCTGTCTGAAGCAGGCGTCACAGACGGACATTTCGATCAGATGGCAGACGATGCAATGAAGAGCGGAAACATTGCGGTCAATCCAAGAACCACGACGAAAGAGGACGTACTGAGCCTTTACAAGACAGCAATGTAAGGATGCCATTACCGAAAGTTATCGGTTCAGACTTTCTCACTGGTTTTTAAATAAGAATCATTTTTATACTGCAAAATAAACTTTTCATACAGTGACAATGCGTCAGAAGCATTTTGTGCCCTTCATACAGGTACGGAATGAAGACGACTGTCACTGTATTTTTTTGCGTTTATAAAGAAATAAGGCAGAAGCTGGATTCAAGCAAGGGCAGGATGGAAGAAAGCAATTTTTATTTTACAAAGATTTTATTCTGTTATGAAAGGGCATTTTACATTGTTCGTGTATAGTGTCAAACGTAGTTAAGTGAATTGATCACAAAACTTATGCCATTCATGGCGAAAAGGAGAATTATGAAAAGAAGAGAGTTAGGAAAAATTGCATCCCTGATCCTTGCCGGAGTTCTGGCAGGCGGTCTTGCTGCCTGCGGCGGATCCGCATCTGACGCATCCAGCGCAGCAAGCACGACTGAGGCGGCTTCTGCAGCAGAAGATACCGCAGCAGAATCTGAGGCGGCAGAAGATACTGAAGCAGCAGATGATGCCGCAGCAGATGATGCCGCAGCTGAGGAAGGCGGAAGCACAGTTAAGCTGGATGAGAACGCTGAAGGTGAGATTACCGCAGCAGGTTCTTCTGCACTTCAGCCCCTGGCAGACGCAGCAGCAAAAGAGTTCATGACCCAGTATCCGGGCGTTGTCATCACGGTTGACGCAGGCGGTTCCGGTACCGGTATCCAGAACGTAAGCGATGGTACTGTTACAATCGGCAACTCTGATGTTTATGCAGAAGAGAAGCTGGATGATCCGGAAAAGGCAAAAGAGCTTGTTGACCACAAGGTCTGCGCCATCGGATTTGCGGCAGTTGTAAGCCAGGATGTTTATGACAGCGGCGTTACAAACCTGACCAGCGATCAGCTGACCAAGATCTTCACCGGTGAGATCACCAACTGGAAAGACGTAAACGGCGAAGACAAAGAAATCACTCTGATCACCCGTCCGGATGGTTCCGGTACCCGCGCTACCTTCGAGAAGGTCGCTATGGGCGGAGCAAAAGAACTTGATTCCGCAAACCAGACGGATAACTCCACTGAGCTTCAGACCATGATCCAGACCACAGAAGGATCCATTGGCTACCTTGCATTCTCTTATACCATCGGCGCTCCGGCTGACGGCGTATGCCCGGTTGCAGTTGACGGCGTTGAGCCGACTCTGGAGAATGTATACAGCGGTGATTACAAGATCTGGGCTTTTGAGCATATGTACACCAAGGGAGATCCGGATGAGGTTACCCAGGCTTACCTTGACTACATCATGAATGACTACTCTGATCAGGTTGAGTCCCAGGGATACTGCGTATCCAATAAGCTGACCAAGACTGACGGTTATTAATTTAAGGCGCAGTGATAAAAATTTTACGGCCCTGCCTCTTTGGGTAGGGCTGTAGTTATATCAAGATGCAGTTTTTACTCATGATGAGGTGAATGAATTTGAAAGCTGGACAGACGAAAGAAGCAATCTGGAAATTTTTCGTAATCCTGTGCGGCCTCCTGATGATCGCCCTTCCGGTAGCAATCGGTATCTTCCTTGCTATAAAGGGTGGAGCGACCTTTACGACCTTCCATCATTCACTGGGAGAATTTCTGTTCGGAAGCACATGGCTTCCGGCGGATTCCACTTCCGGCGGCGGACAGGTTGGGGCGGCTGTATTTATTGTCGGGTCGCTGTGCGTATGCGGCCTGGCACTGTTGATCGCAGTGCCATTCTCCATGGCAGCTGCAATTTTTATGACGGAAATCGCTCCGGGAGCCGGAAATAAAATTCTGAGACCGGCAGTCGAGATTTTCGTGGGTATCCCCTCTGTTGTTTATGGCTGGATGGGTCTTACCGTGCTGGTTCCTTTCCTGAAGGCTGTCTTTAATCTGAAAATGGGACAGTCCGTACTGGCAGGCGGTCTTGTTCTTGCAGTTATGATCTTTCCGTCTATTACAACAGTTGCGGCAGATGCAATCCGAAGCGTTCCGGTAGCAGCCAGAATGGCGGGGTATGGTCTTGGCGCTACCAGATGGCAGGTCATCCGTCAGATTGTCTGCCCGGCTGCCCGGCCCGGAATTCTGACCGGTGTTATTCTTGGACTTGCCCGTGCATTTGGTGAGGCGCTTGCTGTTGCCATGGTTATCGGCAAGGCAAAGATTTTCCCGGCAAACGTTTTCGGACAGACATCCACTATGACAACCATTATCGCTTCCGGAATGTCTGAACTGATGGAAGGCGGAGAAGCAAAAGCAGGACTCTGGACTATTGCGTTCGTGCTCTTCCTGATTTCTCTTCTGTTTATTGCTCTGATCCACCTAATTTCCGCAAGAGGGGAGGCAAAGCTTCGTGACTGATAATAACAGAATTAAGAGAGCTATGGCATCCGATCGCTTTATGACAGGCGTCTTCTATGCTGTAGCGGGTTTCTTCCTTGCCCTCCTCTTTGCATTCGCAGGATATGTAATTATTAAAGGATTTGCGGGATCGAAGCCTTACATGTACCGTTTCGATATGAACGGCATTGGCAACTATCTTTTTAATACCATTTATCTTGTTTTTATATCCCTGCTGATTTCCGTACCGATCGGTGTCATGGGCGGCATCTACATGGCGGAGTACGCGAAGGCAAATGCTTTTACCAAATTCCTGCGTATCGCTATTGAGACGCTTTCTTCCCTCCCTTCGATTGTTATCGGCCTGTTCGGATACCTGGTATTCCTGATCGCGACCCAGTCCAAGCCTAACCTCTTCGTTGGTGCACTTTCTGTTGCGATCCTGTCCCTGCCCCTTTTGACGACAACGACAGAGGATGCGCTGAGGTCTCTGCCCAGAGATTACAAGCTTGGTGCTCTGGGAATGGGTGCAACACTTCGTCAGGCTATTACGTCTGTTCTGCTTCCTGCATCGGTACCGCGCATCATTACCGGAATTATCCTGGCGGCAGGAAGAGGCTTCGGTGAAGCGGCTGCGCTTCTGTATACTTCAGGGTCCGGAGCCAATATCAAATGGACACAATGGAACATTACGTCAAAGCTCTGTCCTCTAAATCCGTTCCGTCAGGGTGGTACGCTTTCCCTGAAGATCTGGACTTCTTTCACGGCTTCTACGTCAGCAGATAGATTTGATGTAGCGAACCTTTCCGCGGCAATCCTGATGATCCTGGTCCTTTCCTTCTCGCTCCTTGCACATTATCTGGAAGGAAGAATTAAACGTAAGATGGGAGATACGAAATAATGGCAGTAAAATTTAATGTAGAAAAACTGAATCTCCATTATGGAGAATTCCATGCTCTGAAGGATGTCAGCATGCAGATTTCAGAAAACGAGATCACCGCACTGATCGGACCTTCCGGATGCGGCAAGTCTACCTTCCTGAAGACCCTTAATCGCATGAATGATTTTGTAGATAACGTAAAAATTGATGGCGACGTTCAGCTGGACGGCAAGGACATCTATAAGTCCGATATGAGTGCCATCGAGCTCCGCCAGAGAGTAGGTATGGTTTTCCAGCAGCCCAACCCCTTCCCAAAGAGTATGTATGACAATGTTGCTTACGGTCCCCGTATCCGCGGCATAAAAGGGAAAAAAGAACTGGACGAGATCGTCGAGACATCTCTCAAGGAAGTCGGTATCTGGGATGAATTCAAGGACCGTCTTCACAAATCAGCCCTGGGCCTTTCCGGCGGACAGCAGCAGCGGCTTTGCATTGCAAGAACCATTGCTGTTCATCCTGAGGTCATTCTTATGGACGAGCCGACTTCTGCTCTGGACCCGATCTCAACACAGAAGATTGAGGATCTGGCATTGGAACTGAAGAAAAAATATACGATCATTATCGTAACGCACAACATGCAGCAGGCAGTCCGTATCTCAGATAAGACAGCATTTTTCCTGCTTGGCGAAATGCTGGAGTTTGATAATACACAGGAGCTCTTCGCGAATCCCAAGGATCCGCAGACAGAAAGGTATATCACCGGGAGGTTCGGTTAATGAGAGAAAATTTCGAAGTACAGCTGGCCAATCTCAATACCGCAATGGTAGAAATGGGAAGCCTTTGCAAAGACGCGATTCACTATGCTACTTCCTATCTTGCGGATCGTGACGAAGACAGAAAGAGCCTTGTAAGGGATCTCGTCGAGCAGATCAATCATAAGGAACGTGAGATTGAGGATATGTGCCTCAAGCTGATTATGACGCAGCAGCCGGTGGCTAAGGACCTCAGGATCATTACCGCTGCTCTGAAGATGGTATCGGACCTTGAACGTATCGGTGACAACGCGGATGATATCATAGAAATCGTAAGCATGGACAATACGACAAAAGAAGACATTGATGATGTAGAGCTCGGAAGGATGGCACAGGCATCCAGCAAGATGCTGAGCGATGCAATCGACGCCTTTGTAGAACGTGATGAAGACCTCGCTCGTAAGGTAATTGAGGACGATGACATTGTCGACGGACTCTTTGACAATACCAAAAAGAAGCTTGCCCAGGCCTTCAGTAAGAATGCAGAGAAGGCTGATACACTTCTTGACCTGCTTATGGTTTCCAAATATTACGAGAGAATTGCAGACCATTCTGTAAATGTCGGTCAGTGGGTCGTTTTTATGGAAACCGGAAAGCTGGAGGGAAATACCAACTGATCTTTTCCTCACAGACTTATATATCATTATTGAAAGTAAGAAGAGTTTCTCCTGCAGCAATGCCGGAGGCTCTTCTTTTTTACATTTACAGGTTCCTTGTTTTTAGAGAGAAATCAGTGTAGAATCACTTTAGTAAATTAAGAAGGAAAGGAATGTATTTATGCCCGGTCTGGAAAGCTTTTTTGCACAGATCACGGATTTTCATCCGCTTGAAGGCCTGGACCAAAAATCTCTGATGATCGTCTGGCTGATCATACTGCTGGTCGCGGCGCTTAATCTGCTGATTGGTTATGGCCTGCGCATTCCGGATTCCGCAGTCGGCGGTTTCCTGATGGGTTTTTATGCAATCAGTTTTTTTGGATCGTTCGGAAAAAGTCAGAATATCTGGATTGTCGCAGTGATTGTTGGTATTATGATTGGCTTGCTTTGTCTTGCTCTCTACAGGTTAGGCGAATGCTTTTTGACTTTCATAGTCTTATGCGCGACTTTTTCTTCTGCAGGACTTTTCCTTTATTCTAAAGCCGGTTTGATTGGCCTGCTGTCAGCACTGGTCCTTGCCATTCTGACACTGACACCTTTTGGAGAAAGACCGGGGATTATTCTGGTTACTTCCATTTCCGGAGCATGGTGGACGGTTACAGCCCTTTTCAATATTCTGGCAATTTATGGATACGATTTTGCGGGCTATCTATCGCCCATGATTTATTTCTGGATTCGCCTGGCGGCAGCTTTGCTGCTTGCTGTTTTGGGAATTTTTGTACAGGCAGCGACAACCCGCTCCGGAAAAAAGGATTCGCAGAAGGGGCAAAATGGAAGAGACAGAGGGTCCGTTCGCACATCCGTTTCAGGAAGAGATGATTATACGCCCGTAGATTATGTGGGCTCGGATACGCGTTATAATACACGCAGATATCCGGATCTGGATTACAGGGACGGTGAACGGGAGGAATATTATCCGCAGGACTCCGACGCTGACGGGCGATATTATCCTCCTGACGATGATGCAGACAGGGAGAGTTACGCATCCGACGCGGATAGGGATGAGAGATACGACTCTGCTGATGAGTACAGAGAAAGTGATTATAAATGGTACGATCCGGAAAGAGAAGAAAGCCTTGTGAACGTTCCGGGTGATATGCATAAGGAACCCGGAATCCGAACGGTCAATAACCGCATCGCTTTTGAAGTTGCCAGAATCTATGAAAACGCGAAAAACGAAGAATTTGAAGAGAATCCTTCGGCATCGGTGACCGGAGATGGATCCACGCGAGTCTTTCGGCCGTTAAGTAATGGGAATGCGGAAGACGGAGGGGATACAAAAGTCTTCGGAGCCAATACCGAGAAAGACCTCGGTCAAACGAAAGCGTTTATCCGAACAATCGATGATTCTATGAAACAGGAGGATGATGCCGGCGCGGAAGCCGGTGACGACCGTGAGTTTCCCTCGTGACCGGTACAGGCTCCCGCTTCCTATTTATACCATTTTTGTTTTTTTTCTATTATTATCCCGCTCAAGGACACAGGTCTTAGAAAGGACGGCTCAATGAAGCAGGACGTAAGTGAGAAAGTAATAGTTATAGACTTTGGAGGCCAGTATAACCAGCTGGTTGCCAGAAGAGTCCGTGAGAATCACGTTTATTGTGAGATTTATTCCTACCGGACTCCGCTGGAAGAAATCCGTGCCATGAATCCCAAGGGCATAATCCTGACCGGCGGACCCAACAGTGTCTACGAAGAAGGGGCTGCTTCCTGCACAGAAGACCTCTTCCATATGGGAATTCCCGTACTGGGACTTTGCTATGGAGCTCAGCTGATGATGCATGTCCTTGGAGGAAAGGTAGAAAAGGCTCCGGAACGGGAATACGGTAAGACGAAGGTCTTGATCGACACGCCGGAATCTCCGATTTTTAAAGGAATTCCTTCTCCGACCATCTGCTGGATGAGCCACAATGACTATATCAGCAAGGCTGCTCCCGGCTTTGCCATAAGCGCTCATACAGCCAGCTGCCCGGTTGCTGCGGCTGAGAATACGGAAGCCGGACTCTACGCGATTCAGTTCCATCCGGAAGTTCTTCATACCGAATACGGCAAGGAGATTCTTCATAATTTCGTCATCGGCGTCTGCGGATGCTCCGGAGACTGGAAGATGGAAGACTTTGCGGAACGGACCATTCAGTCCCTGCGCGAGCATATTGGAAACGGAAAGGTCCTCTGTGCCCTTTCCGGCGGCGTAGATTCTTCTGTTGCGGCAGTTCTTCTGTCCAAGGCAGTTGGCAGGCAGCTTACCTGTGTCTTCGTTGACCATGGCCTGCTGCGCAAGGATGAAGCGAAACAGGTGTCTGAAATTTTCGGACCGGACGGCAATTATGACCTGAACTTCGTACTGGTCGACGCCAGAGACCGTTTCTACTCCAAACTGGCGGGGGTTACCGAACCGGAGCGCAAGCGGAAGATTATCGGCGAGGAATTCATCCGTGTCTTTGAAGAAGAAGCAAAGAAGATCGGCAAGGTAGATTACCTGGTACAGGGAACGATTTATCCGGATGTCGTGGAGAGCGGCCTTGGCGGAGAATCAGCCAAGATCAAATCACACCATAATGTCGGAGGCCTGCCTGACTATGTCGATTTCAAGGAAATCGTTGAGCCCTTGCGCAATCTCTTTAAGGATGAAGTAAGAGCAGTCGGTCTGCACCTGGGCATTCCGGAATATCTGGTTATGCGCCAGCCCTTCCCGGGTCCGGGACTGGGCGTCCGCATCATTGGCGACGTTACGCCGGATAAGGTGGCAATCTGCCAGGATGCTGATGCTATTTACCGCGAAGAAGTTGACAAAGCAGTGAAAGAATATAAGGAAGCGCATGACGGAAATACTCCGGAGTGGAAGCCGGACCAGTACTTTGCCGCACTGACAAACATGCGGTCCGTCGGCGTTATGGGAGATGAGCGTACTTACGACTACGCCATTGCCCTGCGCGCAGTCAATACCGTAGACTTCATGACTGCGGATTCATCCGAGATTCCATATCCCGTCCTCAAGAAGGTTACCAATCGTATTGTCAACGAGGTCAGCCACATAAACCGCGTACTCTACGATATCACCTCCAAACCGCCCGGAACCATCGAGCTCGAATAAATATTGAAAGTCCGGAAACCAGCATAAACACTGGGCTTCCGGACTTTTTCTATGTCTCGTGAGTACATTTTGAGTACACTTTTCAAAATTATCCCGTTTCAGAGTCGGCATCATCGCCGTGATCACAGGTCTTATCCAGTTTCTTCTGAGACGCTTGCAGGTCCAGCTCGATCTGCTCCAGCATCTCCCGAAAATCATCAGCGACATATTTCTCATCTTCAGAAGAATTTCCTTTTGTCAGCAGCTCCTGATCCTTCAGATATCCTTCACGGTATAAACCTTCCCAACGAATAAAATCAGACAGGACAGATGAATCTGTCACTTTTAGTGCTGGCAGCATATTCCTATTCTCATCTTCCTGACCAGCCACAGCAAAATACTGCGAGAGTACCGGGGACAGGCGGATGCAGCATTGCTCTTCTTTGAAGGCACCATATCTGTCTTTCGGACCATCAACTTGAATCAGTCCGGCTTTATAAGCAGTCATCAATAATCCCATCAGATCTCCGCGTGTTTCCAGACGGAAAGCGCTCTGATCCATTCCATAGATCGCACTGAAGTTTACGTTCAATGCAGCTGCAATCTTCTCGACCTGAGGAGGGAGCGGCTGCATTTTATTTGTCTCGTATTTTCGGATGGAAACAGGATGGATTCCTGTCAATTCTGCAAGTTCTCCCTGTGTAATACCCCGCTGTTTGCGGAAATATTTTATTTTTTCGCCGATTGTCATCGTATGTAATTCCCCTCTTCTCTTCGTATTCCGTACATATGCCTGGTCCATATAGGATCGGGAGATATCTGTCACTACATAAAACATATCACAAACATAGCGACTTGGCTACAAAATTTCCGTTAAGACATTGACGTAGCGAGAACGCTACAATATAATGAATGTAGCTAGTAAGCTACAAAACGACAGGAGGAGGAAACACATGAGATCGGAAATGAATTTTGTGACAGCGGAACAGCTCGCAGAGATAATGGGAATTTCCAAAGGGCACGCCTACAAGATTATTCACGTGCTGAATGAAGAACTGCAGACCAAAGGATTCCTGACAGTATCCGGAAGAGTGCCCCGCAAATATCTGGAAAAACGATGCTATGGAATCGAGGAGGTGACCACCTGATGAAACCTGAAAAAGACAAGAAGACAGGAAAATGGCTGATTCAATATCGCTATCGTGACTGGACGGGAAAGCTCAGAAAGAGCATGAAGAGGGGATTTAACACGAGAAGGGAAGCCGAGGAATGGCTTCGGAATTTCCTGCTGAAGCAGCAGAGCGATTTCGACATGAGGTTTAAGGACTTCGCGGATCTGTACTTCAAGGATATGGAAGCGCGGCTCAGGGAGCACACCATGATCAATAAGCACTACATTATGGATGACAAGGTGCTTCCGTATTTCGGAGAAAAGAAAATGAATGAGATAACTCCGGCTGATATTCGCAAATGGCAGACGGAACTCATCAACAAGGGATATTCCAAGACGTATCTGAAGACCATCAATAACCAGCTCAGCGCAATTTTTAATTACGCGGTCCGCTATTATGGACTGAAGAACAATCCGTGCAGGACCGCGGGCAGTATGGGAAAAAGCAAAGCTGATGAGATGAGCTTCTGGACCAAAGAGGAATTCAATGCATTTGCCGACTGCGTTATCGATAAGCGGGAATCCTGGCTGGCATTTCAGATTCTGTTCTGGACCGGGATGCGGATCGGGGAACTGCTGGCACTGGAAATCAATGATGTGAACCTGCAGACCAGAGTGATCTCTGTTACCAAATCCTATCAGCGTCTGAGAGGGAAAGACATTATTACGCCGCCCAAGACACCGAAAAGCATCCGTGACGTCACGATTCCGGAATTTCTGACAGAGGATATCCGCGATTATCTGGAAGACCGTTATGATCCGGAACCGGATGAACCACTGATTCCTGTTACCAAGACCTTTCTGGAGAAGGAGCTGCAGCGCGGGATCAAGGCCAGCGGAGTCAAGAAGATCCGGATTCATGATTTGCGGCACAGCCACGCAAGTCTTCTGATTGAACTTGGTTTCTCACCAAAGGAGATTGCGGACCGGCTCGGACATGAAAAGATCGAAACGACACTGAATACGTATTCCCATCTGTATCCCAACAAGCAGGCGAAAATCGCGGAAAGGCTTGACCGATTCGGCAGGGAGGAGGAATAAAAATGAGCTGTGAAAACAAGGACAGAAAAAGAAACCGGATTCTGAATTTTCGGGTTTCGGAAGAGGAACTTCGCCTGATTGATGCAAAAGTCGCAGTCAGCGGACTGGCCAAGGGTGATTACTTCATCAGGATGCTCTATGGAGAGACGGTTGTGATCCGCGCAGGCAAGTATCAGAGTGACCGTCTGGCTGTGGAACTGAAAAAACTCCGGACAGCACTGGAGAAGGTATCGGATCTGGAAGAAATACGTGACGCAGTTGAAAGGTGCAGTGCTCTTGTGGAAGAAATGATCCGCATCAGTACCAAAACACCGGACAAGGATAATTCGCATGGGAAATCCTGAAAAAGTAAAAAGAACTGCCCCGAAATCAGCTGGTGGCACAGCTGAGGGGCGGTTCCGATCAAAAAATGACAGTCATAGTATAGCGAACCAAAGAAGCAGCGACAATATTTTTCAGACAATAAAAAGCAAAATAACCACAAGAGAGGCGGCAGAATTTTACGGGCTGAAGGTTGGAAGAAACGGGATGGCGTGTTGCCCGTTTCATCCGGATCGTAATCCAAGTTTGAAGGTGGATGAACGGTTTCACTGTTTCGGATGCGGAGCAGATGGCGATGTGATTGACTACGCGGCAAAGCTGTTTCATCTGACCAATATTGAGGCGGCCAGAAAACTGGCAGGAGATTTTGAAATTCACATATCAGAAAAAACATTTCGGCCAATACGATCCTCGGCGGCAAAGCAAAGACAGACAGATTGCAGAGTCAATGAGAAATTCGAAAGGTGGCGGTCCTGGGCGATCAGTGTCTTGACGATGTATGTGAACAGTATGCAGGGTTGGAAAGAACGATTTGCCCCGAAATCCGAATCGGAGGAGTGGAATCCGCTGTTCGTGGAATCTCTCAGCAATCTCGACGCATATAACTATTTTCTGGACGTTCTCTGTTACGGATCCGAAGCGGAACAGAGAGCATTCTTTCTTGAAATGAAGGAGGTCATTAGAAATCTTGATGAGCGAGAACAAAAATGGAACAGAGAATCTGCAGCTCGAAGACCTGCTTGATCAGGAGTTGCAGAATGCAGGGAAACTATCCGTGGAAGATGTCGTAAAGGAACTGGAACAGACCGAAAAGGGACAGACGAGACAGTCCATTCAGAACTGTGTGACGGTGCTTCAGAAGGATCCGGTCCTTGCTGGCAGTATCCGCCGGAACGAGCTGACCGACAAGACAGAGATCGTAAAGGATGTCGGCTGGAAACGCCGGGGAGAAGCAATCACAGATACAGATGTCAATCAGATCCGGCTTTATATGGAAAATCATTACGGACTGACGAGAGAAAAGCAGATCCGTGCTGCACTGGACATTGTCAGCAGTGAGAATTCCTTTCATCCGATCCGGGACTATCTGAACACGCTGGTGTGGGATGGTGTGGAACGAATCCGCCATCTGCTTCCGAAGTATCTCGGTGCAGAGGAAAGCGATTACGTCTATGAAATGACAAAGCTGATGATGCTCGGAGCGATCAGCAGAGTGTTTCATCCCGGCTGTAAATTTGAAATCATGCTTTGTCTGGTCGGCGGACAGGGAGCAGGGAAATCAACGCTTCTTAGATTCCTGGCGATCCGTGACGAATGGTTTACCGATGATCTCCGGCGACTGGATGATGACAATGTCTATCGGAAAATGCAGGGTCACTGGTTCATCGAGATGGCGGAAATGCTGGCGACCACCAGCGCCAAGAGCATTGAACTCATCAAATCATTTCTGAGTAGGACAAAAGAAACATATAAGATTCCGTACGAGGTTCATCCGGAAGACCGGCCGCGGCAGTGTGTCTTTCTAGGGACATCCAACAACGTGAATTTCCTACCGTACGACAAGACAGGGAACCGGCGATTTGCCCCGGTGCAGATTGATGCGAGTCGTGCAGAACATCATCCGCTCGAAAATGAGCAGGAATGCCGTCAATATATTATCGACTGCTGGGCAGAGGCAATGACCATTTATCGAAGCGGAGATTTCAAGCTGACGTTTCCGACGGAGATGGAGGAAACCGTCAGGGCTATGCAGATGGAATATATGCCGGACGATTCCACATTCGGTGTGATTCAACATTTTCTTGACACATTCAGCGGAAACGAAGTGTGTGCCATTCAGATCTATGAAGAGGCATTTGGCCAGACCTATGATCCGAGAAACCGCAGCGTTCTGCAGCCAATTTCCAATACGATGAATGCAGGTATGCCGGGCTGGAGCACGAAAACAAAATCCCACAGATTTGCGAATTATGGGACACAGAGAGCATGGATCAGACTGACAGAGGAAGAAGGATTCATGCAGGTGCCGGATAATGCAGACATTCCTTTCTGAGAGACGATGAAATTGTAAACGAGTAAACGTAAACGAGATAAAATAGATGTTTTTTGCTTCGTTTACAGTTTACGTTTACAAATCTGATTGAAGAAGCAGACGAACAGGTGCAAAGAAAAAAGCCGTGCCGGAAACTGCAATCAGAAATCAAAATCCACGCCGGATATGGCGATAACCCGGCAACAGCCGAAAGAAAAAATCATGCAAACTCAGATCAGAAACATTTCAAAACTCATACAGGAAACAAATCAGAAGAGCCCTCGGCGACTGAGAGCGAAATACTCCCTTTGCACAAACCTGCGGTTTATACAAAGGGTTTCGTCCTCCGGAGGCCCTCCGGGGGCTCGCAATAGCGAGAGGAGAGAAATCCATGCCAAGACATTCCTTCATCAGGATGACAAAGCTGACCGACGTGAAGGGGCGTGTGGACTATATCAGCAATCCGAAAAGACAGGAACATCTGTATGCCGTCTACACCACAGTAAAGTCGGAGTTCTGGCAGTATCTGTCGGAACAGGCGCAGCACGATTTCTGGAAGAGCAATCAAAAGACGGGCAAGTGTATTGAAGGGCGGGAGCTGATCATCGCCCTCCCGGAAAGCCTGCGAGAAAAAGATCCGGAGCTTCTGCTCCAGTTGTTTACAGAGACGTTCCGGCAGAAATACGGCGTGCAGTGTACAGCAGCGCTTCACCACAATAAGGCAATGACCAACTATCACATCCACTTAGTCTTTGCGGACCGGGAAATGCTGGAGAAGACAGACGTGAAGCGGGCAGGCCGGAACATGTTTTTCGATGAAGCAGGACGTCATGTTCGGACGAAAAAGGAAATTTTAGATGCGGACGGCAATGTCAGACCGGGATGCCGGATCCTGGCGAAAGGCGAGATCTATGACATCAAGTGGTTCTCCGGAAGAAAGGACGTGTTCAAGAACCGGAACTTTCTCGATGATGTAAAGGTGATATACACGGATCTGATCAACAAGGTCGTGGACCGGGAGGAAGACAAACTGCAGATCTTTGATGCATCCGGCCCCTATCTTGCCACAAAGAAGATCGGGAAAAATAATCCGAAAGAGGAAGAAATCCGCAGCGACAATCAGCTCCGTCAGGAATGGAATCAGACTGTAGATCAGGTTCTGATTGCTGGCGGCAGCCAGGAGGAAGTGACGGAGTTCAAGCAGGAGGAAGTCGTCCAGAGGGTATCGGAATCTGTAAAGACGCATGGTGTGCAGCCGGGGCTTCTGGCGGAGATTTTAAGGAGAGCCATCACAATACTTAAGGAATTTCTGGATCTTCTGATGCAGCCCGTAAAGGAAGAAACAGACGCTGGCGGTATAAGGGAAAGCTCTGACAGGCCGGAATCTGTATTGCCGGGGAAGCAGAAGGCTGAGCGCCCGGATTCCCGTGAAGCGGAGTTTCGGTTCATGCGGATCGAATCGGTTCACCGGCAGCTCAATAAGACCAACCGCAAGCTCTATGCACTGCAGAAACAAAGAGAAACGGTCCGGCTGGCGCTGGATCATACACCGAAATCCATCTTCCATCACAAAGAGCGGAAGGAACTGCAGGAGCGGGTTGACGGACTGGAGCGCCAGATCAGGTTATGTAGGAATCAGTTGTTTCTGATTGTGGATGCCAACGGGTACGGAAGCATAAAGGAAGCGGAGCAGGAATACCGGCTGGCAAAGAGGGCACTGGAACAGGTCCGCAGGGCACAGGAAGAATGGGATGGAACTACCCTGCTGGATAAGGATATTCATGAGCTGCAAAAGCAGCGGATGAAGGAGCAGAAAACAAGTGTACTGAAGCAACTTGCGGCAATGACAACAGAAGCCCCTAGACGCAACATGAACCATGCAGATAAGAAATTATCTGGAAAAGAGGCAAGTCTATAAATTAGTATGCATAAATAAAATTTCTAATCGGCAGAAAAGAAATAAAATGCCGAAATATCGGGGGAGGGGATAGAATCAAATAAACTATACTTTGCTTTTTGCCTGAAAACGGAACCACCTATTTACCTCCGTCTGTGAAGGTGAATAATTCCTCGACAGTAACGTCAAATACTCTTGCGATATCCATTGCCAGCTTTAATGAGGGATTATATTTACCGTTTTCCAGATGAACAATTGTCTCCCTCCGGGCACCAACTTTCTCCGCAAGATCCGCCTGCGTTAATCCTGCTTTTTCACGGAATTCTTTTATTTTTGTAACAAGTGCCACCTCATACTCCCTTCTGATCCATTACCTTGAAAATGATAATTCGCAGTATGGAAATGATGATCAGCGAAATCATAATAACCCAGCCCATGAAAGATGCAGTATTAGCTACATGCCCCAATGTGCCGCCAATAAATGCAGTCAAAACCATTACTACTGCAAATATTTTCAGACAGATGGAGTCACATCTTTTTAAATTTGCTCTTGCAAGCTCATCGATGGGTTCTTTGTGAAATTTCCGGATTCTGTATGATATCAGGAAAATAAAACAGATGATCCCTCCTGCGACAGCATTTTGAATATACGTGTAGGATTCTTTCCAATCCGTTCTTACCCAGCACCAATAGTAGAATGTTAAACCAATGGTAAGAACTGCAGTTTCTGTCATCAATTCTGTAATACTGACTTTTTTATTCATAATGCCTCCTGTGTGATATATTTGTCACTTGATGTTATAAATATATCACACTAAAATTACTTGTCAACAATAAATGTGATAAATAATTCACTTTGCGGATGTGAATTTACAACTTGCTGTGTGACCCAAAGTTCACTATAATGGGAGTGAACTTTGGGTCACATTATACTGGTAGAAGGAGCGGACATGGCAAAGGATACGAGGAACAGAATTCTGGAAGCGTCACTTGAGCTTTTTGCAAAAAACGGTTATGCGGCAACGAATGTCAAGGACATTTCCGATGCGGTAGGAATTGTATAGTCTGCTTTTTACCGGCATTTTGCCAGTAAAGAAGAAGCTTTTGATGCAGTTATGGAAATGATGGCTTCCTACTATGAAGAAAATATGGGTTCGACCAGTAGAATGCCGCCCGTACCGGATAGCATGGAGGAGTTGAAGCAGCTTACGATGAAAATGGTGAATTTTACCGTTCACGACGAAAGAATCATTCAAAGCAGAAAACTCCTGCTGGCGGAGCAGTTTCACGATGAAAGGGTCCGTGATCTGGCAAACTACTATTTTCTCTACGGAACAGAATCGATGTTTACAAAAATCTTTTCCGGGATGATGGAGAAGGGAATCATCAAAAGATGCGATCCGGCTATACTGGCCTTTTCCTATACTTCGCCGATTACGGCACTGATTCATCTTTGTGACCGTGAGCCGGCAAGGGAATCTGAGGCAATGGAAAAGCTAAAAGCATTTATCGACCAGTTTACAGCAGAATATGACGCATAATCCGTGTGGAAGAACAAAGGGGGCATCATGATTATAGGAAATAACGTTGTGCTTATTGTTACTTTTATTTTCGCCATTGCATTTCCGGCAGCACTTTTGATCTGGTGGAAGAAGCATACGGGAGAATCGATCTGGTCATTTGCTGCAGGTGCGATCTGTTTTGTCCTATTTGCTATGGTGCTGGAAAATCTGCTGCATCAGGTATGTTTAGGTCAAAACAATGCAATCTCTGCAAAAATTCTGGCCTCACCGGTTCTATATACACTGTATACAGCTTTTGCGGCAGGGATCTTCGAAGAAACCGGGAGACTATTCGGATTCAAGGTCCTTCTGCGCAGAAAGAATGATTATTCCTGTGCGGTCGCATACGGTATCGGGCACGGTGGAATCGAAGTGATCCTGATACTGGGCGTATCCTATCTGACCATGCTTCTTGCCATTGCCGGGGTGAACGTGGGCGATGCAGCAACAACGGCACTGATTGCAGCAAATGCGCAGAGTATTACGATGGCAGGAGCGGGGATCGCGATGTTTGAGAGGATTTCTGCCATGATGATTCATGTCGGACTGTCCATGCTTGTTTTTACGGCGGCACGAAGCCGCAAGTCCTTCTGGCTTTATCCGGTTGCGATCGTGCTTCACGCCATAGCCGATGTGCCGGCGGCTTTGTACCAGTACAAAGCGGTATCGTCTCTGGCTATGGTAGAAGGAGGGGCTTTCGCGATCGGGCTGATCTGCCTGTTGGCGGGAATACGTGCATTGAGAAGAGGGGAAGCTTAGATGGAGTATATCAGGGTTAGCAAAGAAAACCTGGAGGAGCATTATCTGATTTACAGAACGTAAGTCAGACAGTGCTCTTTTTTACGTCTTATACTGACATGGGTTACGCGATTAATCTATTGTGACATGGGCATTTTTTAAATACTATAGAACAAAAGCGTAAAGGAGCATCCCATGTCAGATAAAAAATTCTTACAAGATGTGCTGCGCATCTCCATACCCGTGGCATTACAATCCATGCTGCAGTCTTCCTTTTCCATGGTCGATCAGATCATGGTCGGTCAGCTTGGAGATAAAGGTGTTGCTGCAGTTGAAATTGCCGGAAAGCCCGGTTTTATTTATGCGTTCGTCATTGGAGCAATCAGTACGATCACAGGAATCATGATCTCGCAGTACATTGGCAACCATAACAGAGAAGCAGAGGAAAAGAGCATCTGTATCAATTTTCTGGTGATGATATTAACCGGGCTTACCTTTCTATCTGTTTTCAGTCTTTTCCAGAATCCGTTCGTGGGAATGTTTACGGAAGAAGAGCAGGTAATCGCAGAGGGCAGCACATATCTCGGGATTATCTCATGGACATTCATTCCGCTGGGGATCTGTAACATTCTGGGGACAGCCCTGCGATGCCGGGACAAATCAACCTGGCCGCTTTATATCGGCATTTTTTCTGCTTTGCTCAATACAGTTTTAAACTACTGCTTTATATTTGGAAATTTTGGCGCGCCGCGTCTTGGAATAGCAGGCGCCGCATATGCGAGTGTCATATCCCAGGCAGCAGGAGCACTGATTTCCATCCTGTGTTTTTGCAGATTATATGGGCGGATTCGTATTTCGTTAAGCCTTGGAAAGGCAGGATATTCGCAGTACTTTCTGATGCTTCTGCCGATTGTTTTGAATGAGTTTTTCTGGTCCGTGGGACAAAGCGTATACACATATGTTTATGGGCATATGGGGACTAATGAACTGGCAGGAATGTCGTTGACGGGCGCTGTTCAAGGCCTGACTATGGGAGCATTAAGCGGCCTGTCTCAGGCAGCCGGGATTCTGATCGGCAAAAGGCTGGGCAGCAGGGAATATGATGCTGCTTATGAGGATTCCAAAAAGCTATGCTGTCTTGGAGTGGCCGGATCACTGGTCTTCACGCTGTTATTGATTTTGATCAGAAATCCGTATGTTCAGCTGTTCAACGTATCAGGAGATGTTCGCAGAATTGGCGCAGATATTATGGCAGCATTTGCGATCCTGATGCCTGTGAAGGTACAGAATATGATACTGGG
The DNA here is from genome assembly GCA_036308545.1 of Eubacterium sp. Lineage (GTDB taxonomy): Bacteria > Bacillota > Clostridia > Lachnospirales > Lachnospiraceae > Bilifractor. Next base: position 26,909 of record JAXJVN010000011.1, read on the forward strand.
AGGCGGAATCATCCGAAGCGGCGGAAAAACAAAGTACGTCATGATGATTGACATGATGGGAACCTGGCTGATCGGCGTACCTCTGGCGCTGCTTACAGGATTGTATTTTAAGATTCCGGTTATCTGGGTCTATTTTGTTTTATCGCAGGAAGAACTGGTCCGTCTGATCGTATCTGTTTTTATGTTCAGAAGCAGAAAATGGATGCATACGCTACAATAACTGGTGATGAATATGTGGGATGAAAAGAAGATCCGGATTATTGATATTGCGGATGAATTGGGCGTCAGTACAGCGACTGTTTCCAATGTCATCCACGGCAAAACAAAAAAGATATCCGACGCAACTGTCAGACGGGTACAGGAAAAACTCGTTGAAAGGGGATATATTCCGAATATGGCCGCGACGCTCCTTTCGCAGAACAATTCGCGGATTGTCGGAGTGGTCATAAATAATCATCCGAAATATGAAGGACATGTTCTGGAAGACCCGTACATCAGCAGTGCGGTCAATGCGTTATCGGACGCACTGGAAAGCCATGGCTATTTTTTAATGCTGAAGAAGACAAGTGACATTATGGATATTGTCCCCTTTGCATCCATGTGGAATATGGATGGAATGGTAATCATGGGGTTCTGTGAAGATGAGTATCAGAAGCTTCGTGACCGCATCAGGATACCATTTGTTGTATATGACGGTTTTTTCCAGAATGACAGAAACATCTGCAACCTGATGCTGGATGATTATGACGGAGGAAGGCAGGTCGGTGCGTTTTTCAGAGAAAACGGCAGAGAGAAGATATTATTTATAGCGGATAATCGGCTGCAACCGGATTTTGACAGATATGAGGGACTTTGCTCCGGGTACGGAAGAAAAGTGAATTTTATGGAAGTACCTATGAGTAAAAAAGAAAGACAGGCACATTATCGGGATATCTTACCGGTATTTCGGGATTATGATTCGGTGTTTGCCGCATCGGATTATTATGCGGTTGAAATCATGTACTTTTTGATTCACGCGGGGGTACGCGTCCCGGAAGATATCTGGGTTGTGGGATTTGACGACATGGAGTTATGTAGAAATGTCATGCCGCAGTTATCATCCGTCCGGCAGGATGTGTTTTTGCGCGCGGGAAAAGCAGTGGAGTATCTGGATCGGATGAAAACAGACAGAAGCTATTCTGTAACGGACAAAATTCCGGTACAGTTCGTTCCGCGGATGAGCTGTGGAAGAAGATCTGCATTTTGCGGAGAGCGGCGGCCACTGATGCGGAATCCAGCGGCCACCCGGCGGATCTAAACGGCCACCCTCAAAACCTTATTCCTTGTGCTTAATCATGATAGTGTAGTGTTTCGTGACACGCTTGTTTATCGCATCAGCTGACACAGCGTCGTTCATGATCATTGCCTGCCATTTATCCGGTTCCCTCTGGGAACAAACAATCGTGCTCCTTGACAACTCAATCCGCTTCTCGAGAACTTCCAGAAGAACCTTGACCTGACGCTCATCGGCGACAGTGTTCAGAAGAAAGTCATCGATAATCAGAAGGTGAAAATTCAACACCTTCCTGATCTTCCTCTCATACTTCGGATAATCGCTCTGCTTCAAGTCTACAAGCCCAGTTAGAAATTCATCGCATCGGTTGTAGCTTACGCGATATTTCTCGCAGGCGGCTGTGCCCAATGCTTTCGCCAGATAGGTTTTGCCGCTATCTGAAGCACCGAGGATACAAAGGTTCAGACCGTCTTCAATAAACTTCAGCGAGGACAGCAGCTTCGGAGCTCCTGCTGGCGTATACTGTCGCACAGTGCTGTCGACACATTTATTGATATCGCAGGGCGTCCCGATCAGCTTGGCATTTTTCAGCCTGTTATTGAGGCGTTTGGTCGTCCTGTCCTGGTACTCCGGCGCGAGGATCTCAGACACCAGATCAAGCTTGTCTATGCCAAGGTACTCAGGCGACCGGTAAATCTGGTCGAGCTTTTTTGCCATCAGGGACAGGCCGATATCCTGCATCTGCGCTTCAAGATCAAGGAGGATTGTTTCGCCGTTACTCATCTGTGCTGCCTCCCTCCTGATCCATCAGGTTCCGGCTTTTTGCCAGAAGCCTGTCAATGCTGGAGGCAGAGACATCGCGGAGATAAGCTCCCTGGTTCTTCTCCTCGTTTACCTTTGCGGTATCGGCAGGAGTTATAACTTCAGCCGCGATACCCGGTATAGAATTCTTGATGAAGGTGTAATTCGTCCTGCCTGTTGTGACGGCCTGCTTACAGCAAGCTTCAAGCGCTTTCCGGCTGTATTTCTTAGCGAAGCCGAGGATCCCTGCACACTGGCGGTAAGACTGGACTTCGTATTTACGACTGGCAAGCACATGGCTGATTACTTCTTCTGTATAAGGGCCGATCGCCGCAGCTTTCCGCTTGAAATACGGCCCGTTCCATTCCATGGTTCCCTTGTATCCGGCGGGCAGATGATCGGGATTTGTCTGCCACTGCCCTTTGTATTTCGCTCTTGGCCATTCACAGAGCTTTTCTCCAGAGCGGGCTGAGATGGTCACCAGGCTCGTTGTCGCAGCTATCAGAACTGATTTGTGCACATACTGGCGAGGAACGCTATAATAAGCATTGTCAAAGCGGACGTGGAAGTCGCTGGACACCTTTGCCTCTTTCCTTTCCGTGTACTGATACTGCACGGGAGGAAGGGGCATTAACATCGGCTTCTCTTCCAGCCACCGGTCATATCTGCTATAGGATTTCCCCTTCAGTTCTTTCTCGTTGAGGGCATCCAGTTTTTCCCAGAGTGCCGTGTTGAAATCCTCAATGCTGAAGAAGGTCATATCCTCAAGTTCGTGGAAGAATCCTTTCTCCAGAATGCCTACAGAGTTTTCTACAGAGCTCTTGTAGCGGGGCCGCCGGACTTTCGCCGGCATGATCACGGTACCATTATGATCCGCCCATTCTGCATAGTCCTTGTTGATGTCAGGCTCAATCCAGTCCTTATTCGCTATAACAGCCTGCTTGCAGTTATCACATACTACCAGCGGCGTAACACCGCCGAAGAATCTGAGCATGTGATTGTTAACCGCAATCCATTCCGGCTCCTTTGTGGAGAGCATGCCTTCCGCATAAATGTATTGTGAATAAGGCAGCACAGCGACAAACACGACAATGGTCGTAACTTCGCCCGTCAGCTTGTCCACCTGCTCAAATGTTTTGCCCGCAAAATCAACCTCGATCTTCTCACCGGCAACGGTGTTGAAGTGCATGGTCTCGTTATTCGCGTCAAGCCACTCTGAGTACTTTGAACAGAACTGGCGGTAGGAATAAAACCGAGCTCCATCAGCAACACACTGGTTCTTATACCTTCCCCAGAGGAAGACCAGTGTCATGTTTTTCCGGCCCATCTCAGTGTTGACCGAACCATAGTCCGGAACAGTGAAGCCACCACTTTCATTGACTGGCGCTGAAGGCAGCCCATACACCTGCTCATAGATCCCATAGTTGGTGATCCCGTTGGGAAGCGGATAGCTGAGCGTCTCACATGCCTTGAAAGCATTCAGGAAGTCGTTCACTCCTGACTTGCTTACGCCCAGGCCGCTAGCAATCTCACGGCCAGACATGTGCAGGGCGTAATGTTGGGTAATAATAGTTTTGTAATCGAGCATACGTGCCCTCCTATGAAGAATCGCCGACAATACGGCATATCTTCATTATGAGGGAAATAGCTCAAATCTGTCATAAGCAAGGGGTGGCCGCTCGCTCCGCATCGCGGCCGTTTAGCTCCGCAAACCTGGCCGTTGGTCGGCGCTCCATGCAGAAGATCATATTGAAAGGAATAAAGCCGGCTGCAAAGTGGAATATCGTGGGGACGATGATGGATTTACGGTAAGATTCCACCGTCGCTGCGGAGAAGGCTGGGGGACAGGCTTGAGTGCCAATGTCATTCACGGTGGCACTTACGATGGTACTCACGATGAAGAAAAAATAAGAGAATCCTATGAATCTGGCATTCTCTCAATGGTGAAGTCAAATAACAGAATTACCCGGAAAGAAATGGCGGAAAAGTTATCCATCAGTCTCCGTTCTCTTCGAAGGATAATTAACTTGAATTCCCGGTGTGATTTTCTAGCCACAGACTGCTGAAATACCTGAAATAGTTGAAAAAAGCCTTGATTTAGAGGCTTTTTTCGTGTCTAGTCTCTTCAAAATGATTATGGAGAGTTCTATAATGTAGCTATACTTATTAATATTATAGCTACGGAGGGACTATGCCGATCATTTATCAGACCAAAAACGGTATCGAATATGCAGTTCTCGATGGCAGATCCATACGCAGGGGAAACAAGGTCACCAAGGAATCCCAGCAGTATCTCGGCCGTGTCATAGACAAGCAGAACCATATCTTCTGTAACCGGAAGAACGGTATCTATCAGTTTGATGAAAGGACCGGAGCTGTCCTTCCTGCCGATCCTTCTTACACTGCTGAGCTCAAGGATGATGGCAGGAAGAAAAAGAACACCATCCTGGATTTCGGCGATGTCTTCTTTGTGGATCAGCTGATCCGCAGTACCGGATATGACAAGGTTATTGATGCGGTTGACTACAGAAACAGTGATACACTGCATGCAATGGTTCTGTTCTATATTCTGACGGAGTATGCCTGTGTCCATGCGCAGACTTGGTATCAGGGAAGCTTTGCCAGTGTCCTGTATCCCAATGCAGATCTGACATCCCAGCGCTTATCTGACTTTATCCATTCCCTTGGTGATGAAGACCACCAGAGAAGCTACTTCCAGGCACACATCAACTGGGTGAAGAAGAATGTATGTAATGATCCGGCAATCATCGTAGACAGCACCGGTCTCCCGAATGCCATTGACACCTATCTGACCCAATACAGCAATCATAATGGAAAGATATCTCATGAGATCCGTATGACATCTGCTGTACAGAGAGACACCGGTTATCCTCTTCTGTATCGTCTGGTGCCAGGCAATGTAGTTGATACCTCTACACTGGAGCGAACGATCCTTACTCTTGAAGAATACGATGTACAGACTGATCTTGCCTTACTGGATGCCGGATATTACACCAATGAGAATGTGGACAGGCTCTGCGATTCCAACATTGATTTTGTAAGCAGACTTCCGGAGAGGTACAGCAGCCTCTATGATGAAGTTATAGAGAAATGCAGACCTTCCCTGCAGAAGAAAAGCAATCTGTACGAGTTCAACGGAAGACACATCTACCTGACACATACTGATGTTAAGATCGGCACACACTGCAATCATGATGCCTTTGCCTATATCGGACTTGATACGGAACGAATGACTGATGAAATCCACCAGGCAGAGAAGACAGCGAAGAAGTACAAGAAGCCGCTCTCAGAGATTCACGAAACAATTGCCAGAGCCGGATTATTCATTCTGATATCCACCATACTTTATAAGGACGAGGATATCCTGCAGGTATACTACACAAGACAGCTTGTAGAGCAGTACTACGATGTTGAGAAAGGTATTTCCAGGCTTACTCCGTTGCGGGTGCACAGTAAGGAATCCATCTTTGGTCACCTGCTTCTCTCACAGATCGCAGCTACGATCAATCTGTATATTCAGAAGAAGATGGAGTGCTCAGCAGAGAACCGTGAAGAACTGTTCCTGTCATTGAGAAACCAGAAATGCCAGGTATACAAAAGCCGGGTCATTACATGCGAAGCAGTCAGCAGAGCGAATGAATTCTATGATGCATTCAACATCAACTGTCCGCTTGCATTCAAAAAGGAAGGCGATCATCTGACTCCACAGAATCAGATTGATAAGCATCCTTCCTTTGAGTAGCTAGAATTTATACCCGGGAATTTAAGATTAACAAAATGGATGAATTACATTACGTTGGAAGCGGAAATCACGGACATTGGGAGATCAGGCATGATCAATATTGACTTCGAGCAAGGTGACGATAGGGCGACTGATTCAGGCAAAGAAGTCAGTGGGTACAAATTGGGGACACCAGCTGCGAAGCAGTTTGAAGCCGTGAGTACATTTTGAGTACACTTTGAGTGCGATATAAATTAGCGTGATCCAAAGAAGTGATAAAACCGAAGAAAAGTAGCACAAACGCTACACAAATTACGCAGATTTCTTTATGGAGACTCGAGCTCGAATAAGCACGCTATCCGAAAAGATGGCTTAAACAAAGGGTTTGTGGCCTTTCAAAGGGCTCTGTGATAACATTTGAAATTCTGCTTTTGTTCTGAAGAAGCACATCCGGCTTGCAGGTACATGGATCCGGACCAGTAAAACAGCTGGCCGGGGATGCTGACTGCGGACGGATTGTGCAGAAGAAAATTAAGGAGCAGGGTTCTACTGAACTTTAGAAGTTTGGTAGGACCCTGCTCTTTTTGTTTCTGTAGAAATGGACGGCTGTGAGTTATTGTTCATCCGTTTTCAGCGCTTTGGTCATTTCATCGGAAAGCGTCTGGAACTGGCGGGAAGAGGATGCTTTGTGATCGCCGGAAGGATCGACAGAAAGTATTTCTATGACCAGTTCTACAGAACGTCAGGCGGTGCGGCGCATAAGGCCATGGCCGATGAGGAAGACATCGACAACGATCAGTCAGCAAAGACGAGGATGTTCCGTTCCATTAAATCTCGGTTAGGAATGTAAACGAGTAAACGTAAACGAGAAAGAAAAAAGTTTTTTCTGCCTCGTTTACCGTTTACGTTTACGACCGGATAAGGAGAGAAGGACTCAAATTGTTTAAAACTGACCGCAGGAACATGATTTTTCATAAGACACAGCAAATCCAAAGAGCCCACGGCGACTGAGAGCGAAATACTCCCTTTGCACAGCCTGCGGCCATGCAAGAGAAACTGACCGCCTAAGATACGAGAGAAAAACGATGAGAGAAGAAGCAGCTTTATAAAACACTGCCGCAGCCTTCCGGAAAGGCTGCGGCAGATGTTTCGTAAAGATTTCTTGCAGAAGTATCTTATTTTTTATTTTCCCACTCCGAGATGGCTTGCAAAACGTGCTCATCCTTGAGCGGGTTGTAGTAGGGATCTTCCTGAAGATTCAGATAGCCGATGTGGGATAGAATATTGATCGCAAGACCGTCAAACAGATCGCCGGCTTCATCCCAATAGATATCCATGTTTACCATATAGTACAGATAGCTGATGAATTTTATAGGGTTGGCGACTGGTTTGCTTCCTGCGTCATAATAGACATACAGATTTACAAAGTTGTGCTATGCTGGTGATCATGGAAGAATATTAACTTCGGATGGGCTGAGGCTTGCCTGTGCAGGATTCGAGTATGATCCTGAAGCAATCGGAAAACACATGCTGGAGACATTGGCAAAGTTTCAGGCAGAAGAAAGATAGAAATCGACAAATCAGAATTTGATGAGGAGTTGATAATATGCAACATGAATGTAAAATAACAGTATTAGAAACAAAAGTATTTTCCGATTTACAAGAAAAATATCTTGCAAATCCAAAATCTGGTCCATGCCCTTGCTTTAAGGCGGGAGACACTTTTCTTCTTAAAAGAACCAGTGAGCGTGATGATTTCTACCATCTGATGAATGGGAAGTTCTGCGGAGAAGCATGGGATGCTATTAGCAGATATGTTTATACTGCTTTGCAGGGTGGCTCAATTATGCATAAGTGGACAAATGATGAGAGAATGATGATTGCCTGTTGCAATGACGGTACACGACCTGTTATCTTCAAAATTGAGAGAATTGATATTCCTGAAAATGAAGAAGAAAAACAATGGTTGGAAAAACAAAATTTCAAAAACACAGCAGACGATGCTTATACAGGTTAACCCCAAACTCCTGTTTTTGAAACCGGAAAATCGGAGGTTGACAAGGAGACAAAAAATGTCATTTAATGAAGAATTGCAAGCATTTCAAGATACACATCCCTTTTCCGAAACAAATGTGGATAGCATAGGGGTAAAATACCTGCTATGCGGCAACTCAAACAGCAAGGTCACATTGGTATATCTGGTTGGCGGAACAGGCTTTAGTATTGTCTGGTTTAATCATCTGAAACAAATGGAACAGGATTATCGGATTTTAACCTTTGATTACCCAATGGAGATTAACGATATTGAGGAGCTTGCGGATTTTGTCATTCAACTTATAAAGAAGTTGGAAATCAAATATCCCGTTTTTATCGGTGCATCCCTTGGCGGTTTCTTATCTCAACTTGTGCTGCGGAAATATCAAAATGATGATGTCGCCTATGCACTCTACTCCACCTCGGCGTTGAGTAATTCCGCCTTAAAAGATTTGAAAAAGCAATATAAAATTTACGGTATATTGCTGCCGCTTATGAAAATCATTCCCTACCGTTGGATTCGTAATCTCTTATTCAGAGTATCGAAAAAAATGGTCGGTATGGAGAATGAAGCCAGAGCGGATCGAAGCTATATGGAAGATTTCTTTGCATGGGTGTACGGCAATTACACAAAAGAATTCGATATTCATATGACCTCTCTTATGATCAGCGTGGCAAAGGTCAAACCAATTACAATGCAGGAATATCAAAAAGCAGACAAAAATGTGCTGCTTGTTCTGCCTACGGATGATAAAGCCTTTTCTGAGGAAGCGAAGAATGAACTTATCGAAATATTCCCCGATGCTGTGGTAACAATGGTTCACGGAGGACATACAGCCACTCTATATAAGGTTGAACCCTATGTGAAAAGCACACAGAGGTTTATCGAAGAAAGACTGTAACTGATAGAAACCGCATCGTCTGCGTTGACATACAAAGCCCGATTTGCAACAGAGATAAGTACGAGAAAATTATGATTTGAAATAGGAGATGTCATTAGGATGGAAGTATCTAAATATTCATATAAGGAATATGGCTTTGAGGGGGCTTTATACGATACGGGAGTTCAGAATGATGATCGCCTTTTGATTGTGATTCAGGGATTAAAGGGACTTGAGCTGCCGAAAAAGTATGCGTCTCTTTTTGCATCTAAAGGAATAAGCACTCTTGCCATGACCTATTATGGAGTTCCCGGACTTCCGAAAAGTATGAGGGCAATACCGCTTGAAACATTTGAAAATGCTGCCAAGTATTTTAAGGATAATAAAAGATTCAGGAGAATAGGTATCTATGGTAATTCTAAAGGAGCAGGAGTAGCTCTGCTGGCTGCCTCTGTGGTTCCTGATATCAGCCTGGTAATTGCAGCATCAACTTTTGGACATATAATGCAAGGCACAGGGAAAACCAGCGATCATCCATGCAAAGCAATGGTGTCATATAAGGGGCAGGACTTTCCTTATGTACCTAATGACCATATGTTTTCTGATTTTATCAGAAGATGTATAAAGGAGAGAAATATCAGAACACTGTATTTCTTTGACGAGTGGGATAAGAAAGGTTCCGCGGAAAACGAAATACCAGTAGAAAGGATACAAGGAGATATTCTTTTTCTGACGTCAACACATGATGAGTCCGTGCCATCAAAACGAGATGTTGAGCTTCTCGTATCAAGACTGAAAAGAGAGAACTTTCAACATAAATTCAGACATATAAACTCTGAAATCGGCAGTCATAATCTGGGATATTTTCCAGTGAATAACAATATGTTGCCGCGGGAGAAGAAGTATCCGGAGGAGTGTCAGAAAGCAAGGAAAGAAACCTTGCAGATTATCCTGAAGGTCTTGAATAACTGGGCAGTTTAAGATATTGTGATAAATCTGAATTTTCATTAGACAGACCGAGGCTCCTCACTACTGATTAGATTCAGTGGCGAGGAGTCATTTTATGCTTTGATTTCGATTGTGAGACCGGACTTGAATTCCACGGTGAAGTGGTCGGCAAAGACGGTGATTTTCTCGATAAGCTTTTTGACGAGAGCCTCATCGAACTCTGTGATGTCGGTTTTCTGCTGGGCAATGAAGTCCTGCAGCTCCTTGATTCGGTTCATAGCTTCTTCCCGGTTGTGGCTATCGACCTCGGATTTCTCCTTCTGGTCGCGAAGCCGGAAAATCTCATCAGCGATGGCGTCATAGTCCTGTTTGTTATTGGCTTTCTTGATGAGCTCCTTTTGCAGCTCTGAGAGCCTTTCCTGAATGCCGTCCGGGGAGAGGGTAGCCATGAATAATTTCAATTGTGCTTTTGATGATTGTTTCTTTTTACGAAGATTGAAAAGTTGCGCCAATAACGGCGCAACTTTTCAAATGATTTCTTGAAAAAAAGATGCAGCGGTGGTATTCTCAATATAAATTCAGGCCGTAACGGCCTG
>JAXJVN010000012.1:0-3874 GCA_036308545.1 Eubacterium sp.
GGTCACATCCGACCCATCCGCCTTAACCGTCGGGTAAAAAATCTCTTCCTCCAGCTGACTTCCGTCAGAGTATACAGCTCCCTGGTCCGTAATATCGATAGACGTACCGGGAAGTCCGATGACACGGCCAGCCCGGATGCCGTCCGGCGTCCGGTACATGACCACGTCGTTCTTGTGAAGATCCCCCAGCCTGTAGGTAATGATCAGATCTCCGTCGTTCACCTTGGGAAACATGTAATTGCCGCTGATCCGGTAGATACCGAAGACAAAGTGAAAGACAAGGTAAAAAGCCGCAAGGATGATACCGAGCTTAAGGAAGAAAACGGCTGCCGGGTGAAGATGCTTCTTCTTAGCGGCAGGAACGGTTTTACCGCTGATACTGCCGCTGGCTATATATTCTTTCCCACTATTCTTCTCTTCCGGCATCATGCCTTTCCTCTCTTAAATCAGCCGACAACTCATTTATGCTTCTTCATTCTTTCTTCTGCTCATATGAACAGCAACACAAATTACAACTACCGCTGCCCCAATCAATGCAATAGCATAAGGTGCTATAGTCAAGAGGATACCCGTAGGAATCGTACCCTGCTTCGTGTTGGTAAAGCCGGTCCGAATATCTTTCGTTGTAATTGTTCCATCCGCTGCATCGGCGAATGTATTCTTAGCATCTTCTGTTCCCAGTTCAATTGCTTGATCGGCACTTGCTGCAGTTGATGTATAACCCGCTGCTTCTGCCTCAGTGACGTTATACGTAGTTCCAACACTGACACCATTAATTGTGATGTACTGTCCGTTCTGCAGGTAGAAGGTGTAGCCGGCTTTCATCTGTTCTCCAGTTAGAGAAGTGATATTATTGGCGTTCTTTATCGTTTCGATTGTATAAGAAGTAGCTGCGTTCGGTTTTGCTTTCAGCTTTTCCGTATCTGTCACATCGCTAAATGTACTGGCATGCGACATATCTACTGTAAAGGTATCCTTATCATTGATACTCTTGCCCTGATGCGGAGTGAGCTTTACGGTAAACGCAAAATACTGGTCCTTCGATCCCTGATTTCCTTCTACCTTCTTGGCAAAGGACAGATTCTGGGAATAATACTGGTTTGTAAACCCTGTGGACTTATCGGAAAGCTTTCCATTCGCGTCCGGTGTGCTTTTCGCATCTTTATGGAGAATATAATCAGCGATCTTCAGTTTTCCAGGATTTGCCGGATCATTAATTACATAAACATCCAGAACACGCAGCTGATCTGTATCTGTCTCAATTCCCTGTAAATCTGTAGTTGCGTCTTCTTCGATATAATATCGGTAAGCACCGGGTTCCGGGAATGTCACATCTGCAAAAGAAATCTTAAGTGCATTCACAGCGTACTTCTCATCCGTCTTATCATCGGATGTTTTGAACTTGATATCACCTGGAACACTTCCATCATCTTCATTCGTTGTAGAATCCCTTTCCGTGAATGTGCAGGAAACCTTATTCTTGGCATCTTCTGTACCCTGATCAAACGTAGGATGTCCTACTACTCCTGCATCGATTGGATCCAAAATTCCAATCGCACTGCTCGTACCGGCGTCTCCTGTATTATCTCCTGCAGTATCCGCCGGCGTCTTTACCGGAGCAGAGGCCTTTACTGCATAAGAATCATCTAACGTACTATCATCGTCCCAGCCGGCAGAAAAATTGCCGGGTTTAGCACCTACCGGTAGCTCCGTATCATCTCCCTCGGTCTCTCCACTATTCTTATTGCGGAAGTACAGTTTATATTCTCTATAACGCACTGGTTCTATTGGCGTCGCATCCCGTCCGTCGAAAAGCGTATTAGTAATCTCAGTAACCTCTTCATCATAAGTATCGCCCAACTTAAAATTGAAGGTTGCATTGGGTACACTCGCATCCTTGCTCATAACAAGGTATTTGTTAAACGAAAATTCTCTATTATCTGTTGTGTTGTTCCTATAAGTGCTTTCCGCCATTACCGGCATACCCATCATTCCGCTTGTCAGCGCAACAGTCGCTGCTGTGACAAGTATTTTCGATATCTTTTTATTCATACGTTTACCTCCTGCTGTATTTCAAAGCATCCAAAATTAGTTTATTTCATTCGGTTCTTCTGTTTTCTCAGTCGGATACGCCGCCTTTCTCCCTTATATTCATGCGGATTACTGCAAACAGGATGACTGCTGCAGCCGCAAACACACCGATGGCATAGGGCAGAATAACGGTGATGATTCCGGTTGGGATCGTGCCCTCTTTCGAATTGGTGAAACCGGTCCTGACGTCATTTTCACCAAATGTTCCCGTTACTGCATTGGTGAATGTATCAGGGGCGTTTGATGTGCCGAGTGTAATAGTCTTTGTATCGGCAGGTGCGGACTCATACCCTTCCGCATTCTCTGTCACAGTGTAATGCAGATCTTTTAAGCTGCCGTAAATTGTGACATACTGGTCACTCTTCAGGTAGAAGGTGTAGCCTGCTTTCAGCTGCGCGCCGGTAAGCGAATCAATGTCATTGCCGCCAACCTGTTTTGAGGTGTCGGTCTGGTTCATTGTCTGCTTCATCGTTCCGACCGTGTAGGAAGTAGCATTGTTTGGCGTTTTTTTCAGCTGCTCCTCATCCGTTACGTTCCTGAACCTGTCAGTATTCTGATTCGCAACTGCAAAAACATCGTCATCCTTGATGCTCTTCTGGTCAGTCGCCTCAAGTTTTACTGTAACAGCGAAATATTTGTCTTTCGATTCCTGATTTCCCCCGACCTTTACTGCGAAGGACAGCTTTTCCGGATCGTATTGGTTCGTAAAGCCCGTACACTTATCGGAAACCGGGTCGCCGTCATTCGCTACCGTCTCTACCTTATCGCTGGTATGCAGTACATAGGAGCTGACCTTCAGATTTCCGCTTCCATCGTCTGTGATGTATACATCCAAAGTGCGGAGCTTGTTATCCGGTGTGATGCCGGATGACGAGATAGTATTCTCCGCAATGTAATATCTGTAAATACCCGGTTTTTTGAAAGAAACATTGGAAAAATTTACCGTTACAATCTGTCTGGCATATACTTCATCCGTTTTGTTATCAGGCGTCTTAAAATTGATATCCGTCGGAATTGCTGTCAATCCCGCCGGTAACCCTAAGCCGTCCTCCGGATATGTTTGATCCTGGGACGTAAACACGCATGCATTTGGGTCTGTCCCATATTCGATCGTCGGATATACGCCTTCTTCTATTCCGCCTTCAGACTGTTTATATACCGGCATCGTATTTCCTGAAGTCGTATCTTCCTCCGGTGCGCGTCTGGTACCCGGCGTCCCGGTCGTCTCCTCTTCGTCCTCCCAGAGTATGCCTGGTTTTGCATCTTCCACATCCACATCCGATGGTGCATTGCTCCATGAGAGGCATGAAGAACTTTCGACGGGAATCGTAATATCACCGCCGGGGCGATTCTGTTTATCTTCAATAACAACGTTGATTGTGGATGAACTCGGTGGCATGTCTCCAATCGAGAACGTACATTCGGTATCCGGCACAGCCACGTCCTTGTCAATAACCAGATATTTAGCAAACTGGAAGCTTCCTCCATTTACCGGGGTATAGGTGAACGTATCCGCCGTTACCGGAGCACAAATCAATCCGCCAGCCAGTATAAGGGCTGCCGCAGCGGCAAGGATTTTCGATTGCTTATTGTTTATGCAATTTTTTCTCACCATATCTACAACACGATTGCCTCCTTAAGACTCAAATAAAAAAGCACGCTTGCAAACCAATCCTGATACCGCTGTCACGGAAGCGCCAGACTTGATTTGCAATTTCGTGCCTTTTTTACTGATATTAATTGTCGGCTCATGTAAACTCGTTCAATTATATTGCTTTTGTAC
>JAXJVN010000013.1:0-18995 GCA_036308545.1 Eubacterium sp.
GATCAAACTCTCGAAAAAAATATGTCTTGGAACCTTCTGTTCCTCAACGTATCGAATTTGATTTTCGGACTCCTCACCGAAGTGATTTGTCCAGGCATCAGAATTAACTCTTGGCTAATTCTATCCTATTACTGTTTTTTAAAGGATCTTTCGATCATTCAAAAATGAAAACTTTTTTTGTTTTCCTTCCCTCGATCTCTCTTGGAAAAGAAAACTTTTTTTGAACTTTCGAGGATGTGTTTTACTGTTCAGTTGTCAAAGAACATGCCGCCGTGAAAGGCTTTTCAGCATTTGATCCGTGCTTGTTTTTGTCCGTCTCTCTTGCGACAGCTTGTTTATATTACCTCTGCAAAAAAAGAATGTCAACACCCTTTTTTAATTTTTTCGATTTTTTTTCCGAATTATTTTTCAGCCACTCTCCTCAATATTGCCCGCGAATTAGCATAGAAGCTGTGCATCAGATTTTTTAATGTTAGTAATTCCTAACCCGCCTGTCACCATTTTACAACAGCCTATTTTACGGGATTGTTAGACGCACATAACGCGACAGGCGCCCTTAGAGATAAAGGGGGATTCCGTTTTCGTATGGGATGAGGTTTTCGCCCATGATCAAGGGGCGTGCGTATTCTATGAAACTTTCACTGACGTAGGGATAATCTTTTGTCAGGTATTGGGCGGGCATGTATTTTACCTGATTGGCTACCCGGGACACATCTACCAGGACATTTTCCGTTTTGTAGGGGGAATTTGAGATTCTTTTGATTGCCAGCATTTTTCCGCTTTCTTTGTTTTCTGCTGCGTCTACTGCATTGCTGCCGATCCCGAAAGACTCGTCCAGGTCTGTTTTGGAAGACAGATGGGCAGCGCATCGCTGCAGAATGTTCAGTTCTACGGATTTTACTTTGATTCCAAGCCGGCTTTTCAGAACGCCTTCCAGTATCTTGCCCGCCCCCATCAGCTGTGCGTGGCCGAAGACATCCAGTTTGTTACCTGCTGCTGAGATATAAGTGCCGTTTTTGTTGCGGATTCCTTCAGAAACGGCGACAACAACGCTGTCTTTTTTCGTAAGCAGATGCCTGCATTCTTCCACGAAACTGTCTGTTGAGAAAGGCACCTCCGGTACATATATTAGGTCCGGTCCGCTGACGGCGCTGTTTTTGGACAGGGCGCTGGCAGCGGTGAGAAAGCCGGAATCTCTTCCCATCATTTCAACGACGACAATGTTTTTTACAGCGTAGATTTCCGCGTCGTGACAGATTTCATTCATGGATGCCGCTACGAATTTTGCCGCAGAGCCGAATCCGGGTGTGTGGTCAGTTAGAACGAGGTCGTTGTCTATGGTCTTGGGAAGTCCGATTACGTTCACGCGGGAACCGTGAAGCCTGCCGTAGCGAGCCAGCTTGTCCACGGTATCCATGGAGTCATTTCCTCCTATATAGAAGAAGGTATCAATATCATAGGTATCAAAAGTTTGAAAGATCTGCTCGTAGATTTCATCGCTTTTTTCTTTGGGAATCTTGTAGCGGCAGGAGCCCAGGTACATGGAAGGGGTCAGTTTCAGCCTGGCCAGAAAAGCATCCGCTGTCCTCTCTTCGTCAAATTCAAGCAGTTTCTGCTTGAGGACGCCTTCGATTCCATTCCGGGCGCCAAAGGCTTTGTCAAAGTACTGAGCCTTCTTATTTTTTGCAAGTATTCCTGCCAATGTCGCATTTATGGCTGCGGTCGGGCCGCCGGATTGAGCAATCAGACAATTTCGCATGATGCATCCTTTCTATACTCTCTGACAATTGCCTGCCGGACGCAGAAGACAGACGTTCAGTCATTCTTTTTTACAGAAGGCAATCGTTTTTTTCCTTTAATCAATCTATTTTAATTTCTTAGAGGTTAAGCACTCTTTCTGCATTATTTATATCACATCTTGCGGGAGTTATTTTTTCCAAAAAGATCCTGTAAAAGTCCGACTCAGTTGTTATATCTTCTGTTTTTATATTGGAACTGAGACACCGCCCGGTGCCTATTCTTCCGAATTCATTCTTTTCTTTATGGGGAAAAAACTCACGATGTATTTTTCTTCTGGTCTATATACAGGAATGACGTCCTCGAAGCTGTAGAGATGCCTTGCAGCATAAGGTGCTGTCACTTTGGCTGGTTTATATTGACAATAAGGATTGCACCGAGGACCAGGGCTATGCCCGCTATAGTCCAGGCGGATAGTTTTTCATGATAGAGGACGACGCCCAGAATGGATGCCGTGACCGGTTCGATGGAAGCGACGACGGAGGCATAGCTGCTTTCCATTTTTGTAAGACCTATGGTGTAGAAGAGAAAGGCCAGAACAGTTGAAAGCACACCAAGCGCCAGCATGCTGAGAACGACCGGACCGCCTCCTTTCTTTATGGCGCTGACGGCCGGAGACCAGCCGCCTACCATAACGGATGAGACAATCGCTGCGATCAGGAAGGTGTAGAAGGTGATGGTGAAGGAGGAATAGCCCTTATTCAGGGCATAGCGTCCGAAGATGGAATAGAGCGCGTATCCGATGCCGGCTCCTAATCCCACCAGGATTCCCCCGACTGACAGACGGACGGAGCTGCCCACGATTCCGGTTACAAGCAGACAGCCGGCGAAGGTACAGGCAATGGCAATCCACTTGCGGAGAGTTATTTTCTCCCCGAACAGGAGGACGGAAAGGACCATAACAATAGCAGGCGCGGTATAGAGAAGAACCGCCGCGGCTGCCAGCGACATGATGGATACTGCTGTGAAATAACAGTAATTGAAGAAGACGATGCTGCAGATGCCGGTTCCCAGGAAGCACCAAAGATCCCGGAGGCGGATGCGCAGCAGGCTTTTGTCACGGATCAGGAGAATCAGGAAGAGTACGGCAGCGGCAACTGCAGCACGGACCATGACGACCTGCATCGCTTCCAGTCCATACTTGTTGAGGACACGGGCGAAGATGCCCAGGAAACCCCAGAGAATTCCTGCCAGCAATACAAAGATGGTACCTGTTTTTTTCATCATGATACCCTCCACAGGATATTGACGTTAAAGGGGAACCATTGAGCTTCGCTCTCTGATTCCCCCTTTGATTCCATATCATTGTTTCTGTTTATTTTAAGCCTGGACCGGATGAATGTAAAGTCCCTGAGCCCTGTCCTGCTCTACTGATATGCTGCTCTGTCACTCTGCTTCTCTGCAGTATATGCGTTTCCCTGTTTATGGTAAAATAAGAAAGCATTGGATTTTTGGGAATTAGATTTGAAGTATTTGTGTGCAGCAAATGCAATTATTTGGAGGGAAATTACTTGAAGGTTTTGAATTTTGGTTCTATGAATCTTGATTATGTGTACAGTGTAGACCACTTTATTATTCCCGGCGAAACGGAGAGTTCTTCGAAGATGGAGATTTTTCCGGGCGGCAAGGGGCTGAACCAGTCGATTGCCCTGGCTCGCGCGGGCGTGGCGATCAGTCATGCGGGAATGATAGGCGAGGACGGCGGCATGCTGAGAGAGGTTTTGGAAAAGAGCGGCGTGGATGTGAGCCTGATTCGGAGTATACCGGGCCGGGGCGGTCACACCATAATTCAGCTGGACAAGTCCGGTCAGAACGGCATTCTGCTCTATGGCGGATCCAACCGAGCGATCACAAAAGAATACGTGGATGAGGTTTTTTCCAGATACACCGAAGGTGACCTGGTCCTGCTTCAGAATGAGATCAGTGAACTTCCTTACATCGTCTCCAAGGCGTCAGAAAAGGGAATGCAGATTGCTCTGAACCCATCTCCTTTTGACGAAAAGCTGGATGCTGTCGCTATGGCGAAAGTCTCGTATTTCTTCATTAATGAAATAGAAGGTGCCCAGTTAACAGGACAGAAGGACCCGGATCTTATCCTTTCTGAGATGGCAAAGCGCTATCCTGCTGCCAAAGTGGTCCTGACTCTGGGCGGAAGCGGCGCGGCTTATCTGTGCGAAGGAAGAGTCTATCGCCATCCTATTTACAAAGTGCCGGTCGTCGATACGACTGCTGCCGGCGATACCTTCACCGGTTATTTCCTGTCCGCCGTGATTGAGGACAGAACGCCGGACGAATGTCTGGAAATCGCTTCAAAAGCCTCCGCCCTGGCTGTGTCCAGGCAGGGCGCGGCACCGTCCATTCCGTGGAGGAAGGAAGTGGAGGAGTTTCGCTGACTGCATCGTGCCAACTGTACCGCGCCAAATGTACCAGACCGATACATTCTTTCTGTCATCTGTCTGTCGATTTCCGATGCAATTTTTCTTCCTTCTTCCGACTGCATCATTTCCTGTATGTCCATGAAAAAGTCCTTTCAATGTTCCATGAGTCTTTCGTGCAATAATGAAGCCGGACAGTTTACGCCGCCCGGTTTCATTATAGCATCTTATATGGTTTTACCGAAGATAGTTTAGATGACCTGCCATGGGGGCCTGCCACGGGGACGGTTCTTTTGCAAAGCTTGATATAATATCGGAGCGCTTTGCGCGGAGGGTAATCCTTGTGATAGATGAGGCATCCCCAAGAAGTTGATTGTTGCAGCCATCATGGTATGTCCGGTAACCATCTGCATGGCTATGCTTCCCGGTTCTCCCAGTACACAGAACCTGATCCCGACCCAGTACTCCGGAACGACCGCTTATGCAGGTCCGGTTGTCGGTATCATCTGCGCTTTATTTTCCAACGTTTTCTACGCTTACGATTGCTCCGCCTGATGCAGGTCCGACCAGCGCTGCGTATTTGCGAAGTGCTGCCTTTGCAGGCTTGATGACCGGCTTCCAGCTCTTCTTCCGTTCTGCCAGAACGTCATCCGCTACATGCAGCTCCAGTGTTCTTTCCGGGATGTTGATTTCGATTTCATCCCCGTCTTCCACGAAAGCGATCGGACCGCCGACTGCAGCTTCCGGTGAGATGTGACCGATGCATGGGCCGTGCGTTGCGCCGGAGAACCGTCCGTCCGTAACAAGCGCGATGTCCTTATCCATTCCTTTGCCCATGATCAGCGCCGTGGTCGAGAGCATTTCGCGCATACCCGGGCCGCCTTTGGGTCCTTCATAACGGATGACCATGACGGTTCCTTTGGCTACTTTATCCGCGTAGAGAGCTGCGTCTGCTTCTTCCATAGAATTGAAGACCATGGCCTTGCCGGTGAAATGATACATGGAGGGATCTACGCCGGACTGCTTGACGACTGCGCCAAGCGGTGCCAGATTGCCCTTCAGGATGGCAATGCCGCCCTCTTTCTTCTGGGGATTCTCCAGAGTCTTGATGACGTCGCCGTGTGTAACGGTCGCTTCGTCGATCAGCTCGCCGATTGTCTTGCCGGAGACGGTCAGACAGTCACGGTTGATGTATTGCTGAATGGTTTTGAGCACGCCGCCAATTCCGCCGTTGTCAAAAAGGGACACGATCGGATATTTGCCGGACGGCAGCAGGTTGCAGATAAAGGAGACCTTGCGGCTGATGCGGTCAAAATCGTCCAGGGTCAGTTCTACGCCTGCCTCGTGCGCGATAGCCGGCAGATGCAGGGTCAGGTTTGTAGAGGCACCGGTCGCCATAGCCGCAGCAACGCCGTTCAGCAGAGCCTCGCGGGTCAGGATATCACGCGGACGGACGTTTTCTTCCAGCAGGCGCATAACCGCGCGGCCGGAAGCTTTGGCAATCTGCTTTCTCTGGTTGGAGATGGCAGGTGCCGTACCTGCTCCCGGAAGGGACATGCCGATGGCTTCCGTAATCATGCACATGGAGTTGGCGGTTCCCAGATGCGCGCAGCTGCCTGCGGTCGGAAGGGTGATTTTCTCAATCCTCTTCAGTTCGTCTGCTGTGCAGGTTCCGGCAGCGACTTTACCCGGGAATTCTCTGAGTTCGCAGGAGCAGAAAAGGGGATTGCCGTTGACGTTGCCCGGCATCATCGGTCCGCCGGTCACGATGACGGTCGGAATATTGAGGCGGGCTGCTGCCATCAGCATGCCGGGAATGATCTTGTCGCAGCTTGCCAGAAGGACCATGGCGTCAAAGTGGTGTGCCTCAACGACCATCTCGACAGAATCCGCGATGAGGTCGCGGCTGGGCAGAGGATAGCGCATGCCGTCATGTCCCTGGCACAGACCGTCGCAGATGCAGATGGTCTCGGACTGGCGCGGCACGCCGCCTGCTTCCAGGACACCCTGCTTGACGTATCCTGCAAGCTCATCCAGATGCACATGGCCGGGAACCATTTCACTAAAGGTGCTGATCACGCCAACAAAGGGCTTCTTCAGTGCTTCTTCATCCATGCCTGTCGCGTACAGAAGTGCGCGCTCGCCCGCATTGTTCACGCCGTTGGTCAGAATGCTGCTGCGGTACTTGGGATTCTTAAATTTGAATTCTTCCTCATAATTCTCAGATGCCATCTTTAAAAAACTCCCTGCTTATTCCAAACCCGATAAATGCTACAAGAAGAGAATATACTGTGTTATGATTAATGTATACTGAATTAATTTTAATATATATTTAGATATTCTTAATTAAAATTGCTGTTGACAAAATACGATTAAAATGCCGGACCGGAGCTATAGCGCCCGAAGTATAAAAGCGCCCGGTACTTTAATCCCTTACAGAAAGGATGAAAAAACAGACGATGGATATCAAATACCTGGAATATCTGCTGAAGATCGAAGAAACGGGAAATATGGCAAGAGCCGCGGAAAGCCTTTATCTGACGCCTTCTGCCCTGACGCAGATGCTGCGGCGTGTAGAAAAAGAACTGGGAACCCAGCTGTTCACCCGCTCGCGCAGCGGCTGCGAACCAACCGCTGCCGGCCGCCTTGTGCTGGATTCCGCCAGAAAAATGATAAATGAAAGGAACAACCTGCTCCGCAGGATGGACGAGCTGAAAGAGACCTGCAGCATGACTCTCCGGATCGGATACCCTCCGGACCGCTGTTCCTGCATGTTCCGGGCAGTTTATCCCGAATTTCACGAAAAATACCCAGAGGTGCAGATTCATCTGAAAGAGACCCAGGTTACAGAGCTGGAGCATGCCGCTGCCTGCGGAGATCTGGACCTCTGCTTCATCACGCATCAATCCGGCTTATCCAATCCTGCTCTGGCATACCATTCCATCCGTGAGGAAGAGCTTCTCGCCTGCATTCCGGAAGAAAACTGCCGGAATATTCCATCCGGCGAGAAGCTGTCTGTTATCAGCCTCCGCGATCTTTCGCACCAGCGTTTTGCTCTCCCATCGGAAAGTTCTACCATGAGGGTCTGGCAGAATGAAATATTCCGCCAGGCAGGCTTTGAGCCTGAAGTCATCTTCGATACCTCCCGTACGAGTACCATTCTCAGTATGGTGCAGATGGGATATTGCAGTACGCTGCTTCCGGATTTTTACTATGATCCGGAGCTTTCCGGCGTTCGTTTTTTCCACCTGGACAAGACGCCTGTCTGGCGTCTGGATGCCATCTGTGAAAAAAATCATTATCTGTCGTCACCGGAAAAGGAACTGATCCGCCTTACAAGGAAAATTTTCCATGTTTAAGAACATCTTCTTTCTATAGCAGACGGCGAAACGCATACCGGCGCCTCTGAGTGAATCGTTATACAGTACAAGAGCTGTTTCTGTCCTTTCCTATTATTGAATGATGGACAAAAACCTTTTTTCTTTTCATAATAAGAGAAAAAAGTCCGTGTTCTTTTATTCTTTGTAATAACGGGGAGATTTTTTTATATGGATACAGATATTTTAAAAAATACGAATGAGCAGAAAAATAATCCGGTCCGCCGCAAGCTGCTTCCGGATAAAAAAATCCTGAAGATCTGCATTTATGCCGCCGTTACGGCTCTTGTCACGTTCGGCATCGGCGTTGCGATTTACCACTCCGGCCCCTTCTGGAGTACGGCAGGGAGCATCCTTTCCGCTGTTCTGAAGCCGATCATCGCCGGTATCGTGATCGCCTACCTGCTGATGCCGCTGACCAACTTTTTTGACCGTAAATTTTCCCACGGAAAAGAGATGTCCGCCCATCCTTCTCGAATCCGGGCCCTGTCTGTACTGCTGACCCTGATCATTCTGCTGGCGGTTCTTGCCTTTCTGATCCTGGGGCTTGCCATAACGGTCAATAAAAGCGTGCGCAGCATCGATCTGGATAAGATCAAAGCTCTGGGGAATCAATTTTATGCGCAGTACAAATCCTTGATTGACCAGGTAACCGGCTACCTGACGGACAAAGGTTTCTCGATCGATTCCTTCGCCCCGCAGGCCATGTCCATCGTTAAGCGGGTCGCGGACTTCTTCAAGGTGATGATGTTCGGGCTGATTTTTTCCGTTTACTTCCTCTATGACGGAGTCCGGATCGGCTCTTACTGGAAGGGCGTCGCACGGACTCTGTTCTCAGAGAAAGTCCGTGAGGCGGGCCGCACGCTTATGTCCGATGCCGACCGTGCCTTCTCCGGCTACATCCGCGGGCAGGTCATAGACGCAGTCATCGTTTTTTTCCTGGTCAGCGTCGCCATGCTGATCGCGAAAGTCCCGTTCGCCCTCATCATCGGATTCATGACCGGCTTCGGCAATCTCATTCCTTATATGGGACCGATTTTCGGCTACGGTTCCGTCATCGTAACTTCGCTTGTAAGCGGCAATGTCCTTGAGCATCCGGCAAAAATGATCACCGGAATCGTGATTCTGGCCATTATCCAGTTCATTGACGGCAACATCATCAACCCGCGGCTCTTAAGCAACCAGATCAAGATCCACCCGCTTTTTGTCATCGCCTGCATCATAGCCGGCGGCACCCTGGGCGGTTTCCTGGGCATGCTGATCGCCGTGCCTGTCGGCGCCCTCATCAAGGTCCAGTTCGAGCGATGGCTGGAGCGGCGGCAGGAGGCGAAGGCTGAGGCAAAGTCAGACGGCTGAAGCAGCATCCGGCAGCCGAACCGGATTTTACCGTTCGCCGGCTGAGGCAAATTAAAGGAAAGAAAAATACAGGCAGGAGCCAAAAAAGCTTTGGTTCCTGCCTGCTTTTTCTACCAGCCAAAGTGACTGTCACTTTGGCTGGTCAGGATGCGTAGCGCGCTCCGGTTACGATTCCGGTCATGCGGTGCGGATCGAGGATGTTATCAAGCTCATGTGCTTTGAGAAGGCCCTGTTCGAGGACGATTTCACGAACGGTGCGGTTTTCACGAAGGGCTTTTTTTGCAATATCTGCGGATTTTTTGTATCCGATGTAGGGACAGAGGGCGGTCGCGATGCCGACGCTTCCCTCTTCCAGGTCACGGCAGTGTTCTGTATTTGCGGTGATGCCCAGGATACAGTTGTCTATCAGAGTCGTGACTGCTCCGGTCATGGCTGTGATGGATTCGAAGAGCTGGTAAAAAACAACCGGCTCGAATGCATTGAGTTCCATTTGTCCTGCTTCTGCCGCCATGGCAATGGTAGCGTCGTGTCCGATGACCAGAAAGGCTGCCTGGGATACGACTTCCGGGATGACCGGATTGACTTTGCCGGGCATGATGGAGGAGCCGTTCTGCTTAGCCGGAAGGTTAATTTCATGAAGTCCGCATCTGGGGCCGGAGGACAAAAGGCGGAGATCGTTGCTCATCTTGGACAGGCTGACCGCGCATGCCTTGAGGGCACCGGAGACCTCAACGAATCCGTCCAGATTTTCCGTTGCGTCAAAAAGATCGTCCGCCTGATGCAGGGCTGTTCCGAAGAGACCGCTCAGCACCGGTACGACGTGGCTTTCATAATATGCGGAAGCATTGATGCCGGAGCCGATTGCTGTGCCTCCCAGGTTGACCGCGATCATCTCGTCCATGGATTTTTCCAGGCGGTCTGCGCATCTTCCCACCATGGAAGCATAGCCTCCGAAGCTTTCGCCAAGCGTCATGGGAACCGCATCCTGCAGCTGGGTACGTCCCATCTTGATCACGTCCCGGAACTCGTCTGCTTTTTCATAAAGCGCGGTTTCCAGTCTTCTGAGTTCATTCAGAAGAGGTCTCATCAAAGTCAGGACGGTCATCTTGCCTGCTGTGGGAATGACGTCGTTTGTAGACTGTGCCATATTAACGTGATCATTAGGATGAACGCGATCGTAAGTGCCATGTGCTCCGCCGAGAAGTTCGTTGGCACGGTTTGCGATGACTTCGTTCATGTTCATGTTTGCGCTGGTTCCGGCGCCGCCCTGTACCGGGTCGACGATGAAGGCTTCCGCAAATTTGCCGTCCATGACTTCCTCAGAAGCATCGATGATCGCGGCTGCCTTATCTGCTGCCAGGAGGCCTGCGTCACGGTTTACCAAGGCCGCTGCTTTTTTTATCATTGCTAAATTTCGAAGAAAAGCCGGAGACATCCTGCATCCGGTGATCCGGAAATTCTGCTGGGCCCGCTCTGCCTGAACGCCATAATAAGCATCTGCCGGTACCGTCATCGTTCCAATCGAATCTGCCTCTAATCTCATTTTCATATGCTTTTCCTCTTTCTGATTGCTTCTTCAGGTTTCTGTTTCGCCTGAGGCTTCTGCTCTGCCTTTGGGCTATTTGTTTCGTCCGCAGCTTCTGTTCTGCCTTTGGTTTTTTTGTTTCAAACCGCAGCTTCTGTTCTGCCTTCAGGTTTTGTTTCGCCTTCCGTTTCTGATCGATCCGGGGTGTTTTTTGCAGCTCCCTTTTCGATGCTGTCACCTTACACCTTTCGTTTTTTGGTGAAAAGACATAAAGTTGATTTGTTAATTTTGTAAGTTTTTTCGAGATTTCAACTTTAAAAAATAAAGTTCGGGAAAAATTGCTTTTTTCAGAAAACAAGAGTATGATTCCAGTTAAGGCAAAGGCGTCTCACATATTGTGAGGCGCCTTTTTGCTGTTTTTGCCGACTGTTTATAAAAATTCATCGTTTTTAAGTTTGAAGTTTTTTGGGTAATTTTTATTGGTAATTGTCCTTTCGCTTTCGAATGTCATTTTCCTTGCTTTGGACTTTACATTTTTAAATTCTTATCCGGACTTTGTACCTGTCATATAGACGCGAGGCGAATAAATGAACGAATATAACGCAGGGGATGAAGTAAAAATTGATAAGACGGACCTGAAGATCCTGCACCTGCTTGAGACCGATGCCCGCATGCCGGTCCGCGAAATCGCGCGGCAGACCTACCTTTCTTCACCGGCTGTCGCCAACAGGATTCAGCGGATGAAGGACTGCGGACTGATCCGCAGCTTCGTCCCGGACATTGATTTTTCAAAAATCGGCTACCATATCCGGGCTTTCATCAACCTGGAGGTCCAGCCCAAGGACAAGCCGGAATTTTATCCTTTTATTCAGAGCATCCCCAATGTGGTCGAGTGCAACTGCGTTACAGGCGACTACTCCATGCTCATTCAAGTGCTCTACAGAAGGCCGGAGGAACTCGACCATCTGATCAACGAACTGCAGAAATTCGGCCGGACCAAGACTCTGATTGCCTTCTCCAGTTCCGTCACGCACCGCAATCTGGCAGTCGGGAGCGCCCCTGCCGGAAAAGATGAGAACAGCACCGCTGATAAAGAAGGCGAAAAGACAACCGCAAAAAACATAACCCCAAAAAAGATAAAGGTAAAAAAGATAAACCCAAATGAAAAGGAGGCATAAAAAATCATGAAAGGTTTTTCCATTCAGACAGATATTGAGGAGTATGACACATTTCAGAATTTCGCCAAAGAAGCCGGCGTCGGTCCGGATGATCTCATCCTGACCAACGAATATATTTATGAGCCGGCTATTTCAAAGCTGGATTTAGGCGCCCAGACCCTTTTCCAGGAAAAATACGGAGCTGGTGAGCCGACTGACGGTATGGTCGACGCCATCCTGGGCGAGGTGAAAAAGAAGAAATTTACGAGAATTATCGCCGTCGGCGGAGGCACCATCATTGATATTGCCAAGGTTATCTCTGTTGCGACGCCGGAAGATACCGTAGACGGTCTCTACGACCGCATGGGTTCTCTGGAAAAAGTCCATCCGCTGATCATCGTTCCCACCACCTGCGGCACCGGAAGTGAAGTCACCAACATTTCTATCATCAACCGCGTCAGCCGCGGCGTAAAGATGGGTCTGGTCTCTCCGGCTATGTTCGCAAATTCCGCAGCCCTCATCACCAATATGCTGGATACGCTGCCTTACAAAGTTTTTGCAACGTCATCCATTGATGCAATGGTACACTCGATTGAATCTTTCCTGAGTCCTAACGGATGCAGCATCTCCCGCGTATTCTCCAAAGCAGCGCTCGAAACCATCGTGACCAGCTGGAAGAAAGCGGTCGCAGCAGGCGGCGGCGAAGCCTGGAAGAAATACGAAGCGGATTTCCTCAAGGCATCCAACTGGGCAGGCCTGGCTTTCGGCTATGCAGGCTGCGCGGCCGTTCATGCCATGGCATATCCTCTGGGCAGCGTTTATCATATTCCGCACGGCCAGTCCAATCAGCTCATGTTCGCAGATACCATGCGCAAGTACAAAGAGCTGCAGCCGGTCGGTCGCATCAATGAACTGGAAGAACTGCTCGCCGGCTATCTCGGCACTACAAAAGAGAAAGCACTGGACGCTCTGTACGCCCTGCTCGAGCAGGTCCTTCCGACTGAGCCGCTGCAGAAATTCGGAGTCAAAGAATCCGATCTGCCCACCTTTGCCCACAACGTCATCGAGACCCAGCAGAGACTCCTGCGCAACAACTACGTTCCGCTCACAGAAGAACAGATCCTGGAAGTATACAAAGCCGCATTCTAAGACATTCTAAGGTGCCTGTCGCCTTACCTCATGTCGCCTTACCTCAACTGTCAGTTTAGTGACAAATTTCCTGCTCTTATGTATAATAGACAAGCATGGTTTCTGACTCTTTTGAGGGAGGTGGATATTTTGCAGGCTGTTTGCAAGAAGAAGTTCCCGGTCAGGCGCATGGATGTCTCCATCAACATGGAGAAAACCGGTGCCCACATCAAGCGCTCCATCAAGGAAAGCGGGTATTCAATCCGCGACATCATGGAAATTACAGGCGTTACCACCGAGCAGACCATTTACAAATGGTACAGCGGTAAATCGCTTCCTGCTCTGGAAACGCAGCTGGTCCTCTGCAAGCTGCTGGACCAGAAAATTACCGAACTCCTCGTCATTGACGGGGAGTTTGTTTTTTTTCACCGTTCTTTGACAACCGCATCCTAAAGGCGACAGAAATAGACAAGATTTAACCGTCGGGGAGCCAATGTGCCTGTCACTTTGGCTCCTTTTTACTGTCTTTTTGGATTTTTTCTGTCCGAAGCTATGGAAATGTACTATGATGTAAATTAATGAAAAAATGCCTGGCCTGACAATTTTTACCTGGTTCCCTGCATTCATTCTGCAGGGATGTCTGTATCGATTCCACTGAGCTGCCTGCATCTATTCCACTGGAATATCTGTATAGATTGCATTTGGCTGCCTGTATCGATTCCACTGGGATATCTGTATAGATTACACTTGGCTGTCTGCACCAATAAGAAGGAGATTTGGAAGAATGTGGCTTGTGTTTGCTTTTGGTTCGGCTCTTTTTGCGGGGCTGACTGCTATTCTTGCCAAGTGCGGGATCCGGCACACCGATTCTACCGTCGCGACGGCAATCCGAACCATCGTCGTTCTCATTTTTGCCTGGATCATGGTCTTCATCACCGGCGCACAAACCGGATTGAATAACTTGAGTAGAGAAACGCTGCTGTTCCTTATCCTCTCAGGTCTGGCAACCGGTGCTTCCTGGCTCTGCTATTTCCATGCCCTGCAGATCGGAGACGTGAATAAAGTTGTTCCCGTAGACAAAAGCAGCATCATCCTGACCATTGTCCTGGCTTTTATCCTCTTTCATGAGACAGTTTCTGCCACGAAGCTGCTGGGTCTTGCGGCAATCGGGATTGGCACCTATCTGATGATTGAGCTTAAGAAGGAGGAAAAAACGCCTGAGACAATCACGGATGATTCAGGCGCATCTGTCGCGAACCCCCACAGCTATGCCCACAGCCATGCCTGGCTTTTCTTCGCGCTGGGTTCTGCTGTTTTTGCCAGTCTGACCTCTATCCTTGGGAAAATGGGCGTAACAGGCATCGATTCCAACCTGGGCACGGCAATCCGCACCGGCGTTGTCCTGGTCATGGCCTGGGTCATGGTTTTTGTCACAGGCAAGCAGAAGAAAATCCACGGAGTTGAGAAAAAAGAACTTGCCTTCATCTGCCTGTCCGGCCTGGCGACCGGCGGATCCTGGCTCTGCTACTACCGTGCCCTGCAGGACGGTCCAGCCAGCCTGGTCGTTCCCATCGATAAGCTGAGCATCCTTGTGACCATCGCCTTCTCCTGGATTGTCTTCCACGAACGCCTGTCAAAGCGTTCCGCCATCGGCCTCATAGCCATCGTCGCCGGAACCCTGATCATGCTGATCTAAGGAACCGCTTCTACTCTTACTTATGGAAAAGCCTTCCAAATAATCCGGAGATTCCTTTCCTTTTCTTTTCAGCCTTTCTGATTTTTTCCAGATCTTCGTCCGTCAGCCGCTCCGTGAATTCTCTCAGCTCACGCATACGGATCGTATCATCATGTGTCGTATCTTTCCGTTCCTCCTGATTATTTTCCATATCAAATGCCTTTCTTATGATCTTACGCTATTTCTGAGGGTGCTCTGCCAGCCAAAGGGACCGTTGTGCCCGCCAAGTTCCGAGCAAAGAAGTTTTTTCCCCGCTTCAGGCCGTCCCGCTTTAGTTTATCAGAGCGGTCTTTTTTGTTCTTTTTGTGCAATGCCATTCCGCCCTGACGAGCCTGCCGTTTATCAATTCCTCTGTTTATATTGTAGAAAGCGGAGGGAAAATGTTAAAATATTTCCATATCTAGCAAAAAACTGCACTGAATCAGAAAAAATGCACCGGTTCAGAAGGTAATTACACTAGCTCAGAAAGAACTTGCACCGGTTCAGAAAGAAATTACACAGGAGGAATTGATAGAAGTGGCAGATTTGTATGTGGCGTCCGATCGGCGCTATGAGAAGATGAACTATAACCATGTGGGCAGAAGCGGCCTGAAATTTCCGGCTGTCTCTCTGGGTTTCTGGCATAATTTCGGCAATATCGGCACCATTGACAATATGCGGGCCATGATGCGGACTGCTTTTGACAACGGCATCACCCAGTTCGACCTTGCCAATAATTACGGTCCGGAATACGGGAGCGCTGAAATCAACTGCGGACGGCTCCTTCATGAAGACTTCATGCCCTATCGGGATGAGCTCGTTATCACTAGCAAGGCCGGCTACGATATGTGGGACGGGCCTTATGGCAACTGGGGCAGCCGCAAGTATCTCATCGCAAGCTGCGATCAGTCTCTGAAGAGGCTTGGTCTCGACTATGTAGATATTTTTTACCATCATCGCCCGGACCCGGAAACGCCCATTGAAGAAACAATGGGCGCCCTCAAGACCCTCGTCGACAGCGGCAAGGCTCTCTATGCCGGCATTTCCAATTACAATGGAGAACAGACCGAAGCAGCCGTAAAAGCAGCAAAAGAAATCCATCTGCCTCTGATCGTCAACCAACGGCGTTACTCCATTTTTGACCGCACCATTGAAAGAGACGGTGCAAAAAAGAAGTGCGCGGAGGATGGTCTTGGAATCATTGCTTTCAGTCCCCTTGCCCAGGGTCTACTGACGGACAAGTATCTGCACGGCATCCCGGAGGACAGCCGCATCGCAAAAGATCCCCGCTTCCTTCACGCAGATGCCCTGACAGAAAAAAAACTGCACCAGATTCAGGAATTAAATGACCTTGCAAAAGAAAGAGGCCAGTCTCTCGCGGATATGGCGCTTGCCTGGGTTGTAAAGGACAGTGACGTCTGCTCCGTTCTGATCGGCGCATCGAAGCCCGAGCAGATTGTAGAAAACGTCCGTTTCCTGGAGAACGCTTCCTTCTCAAAAGAAGAACTGCAAGAAATCGACAGAATCTCCGCAGAATAAGTTTTTTACCCGACCGTTTTTTTGTTCATTTGGCTGACGATTTCTGCGGATTTTTCCAGTTTTGCCTGTTCTTCCGGCGTCAGATGGTATTCGACCAGTTCCTTGACTCCGCGGGAGGTGAGTACAGCAGGCACACCCATGTATACGTCGGAGAGCCCGTACTCTCCGTGGAAGCATGCCGATACCGGAAATACTTTATTTTCATCTTCCATGATCGCGCGGATAATCTGCCCAGTGACAGCGGCGATGCCGTAGGTCGTCGCCCCTTTGATGTTCATGATTTCATAGGCAATCTGCGAAATGTACCCGTTTACATGGTCCAGTTCGATTCCGGCAAGTCTCTCAGTGTTGTCATGAAGGATCTCGGTGAAGTCTTTTGATCCGACTCTGACCAGACTCCAGGGGATGAACTGGCTGTCGCCGTGTTCGCCCATGCAGAATGCGTCTACGCTTCTGGGATCTACGCCCATAACCTGGGCAAGATACTGGCGGAGTCTGGCACTGTCCAGGCTTGTACCGGTGCCGATCACCCGCTCATCAGGCAGGCCGGAGAGTTTTCGCACAGTATAAGTGATGACGTCCACAGGGTTGGTAATGATGACAAAAATACCATCAAATCCTGCTTTCATAACAGAAGGAACAATACTGCTGACAATTTTTACAGCATTGCCTGCCATGTCCATTCTGGTCATTCCGGAATGGTAAGGCGCCGCAACGGCAAGCACGATCACGTCCATGTTCCGGCAGTCTTCGTAAGTGCCGGCTTTGATGGAAATGTTATTCCCGGAATATCCAAGAGAATGCTGCAGGTCCAGAGACTCCGCGTATGCTTTTTTTTCATTCAGATCTATCAGGGTCAGATCGTCGCAAATGTGCTCCACAACCAGATAAAAAGCCAGTGTCGCCCCAACATTTCCGCAGCCGATAATTCCGACTTTTTTTCTCTCAATAGCCATTTTTTACCTCCTTATATTTCTATCTTGCAAAACTTGGCTTACTGCTTGTACCAAAGTGTCCGCCAAGGTATCTCCGCCAGCCAAGGTGGCATCGTGCCTGTCACTTTGGCTGGGGCGCATCCTCCTGCACTTTCCTGCTTGCGGAGCAGAACAGGATGAAGATCAGCAGGGCGGCGGCAAAGCAGAACCAGAGCGCTGTTTTTACCGGACCCATGGGTGAGAACATATCCCAGTAGCCCTTCAGATAAATGACAATGATGATGACAGGAAGGATATAGGCGCAGTACCAGCGGAGTTTCTCAGGGAAGCTGATCCCGCGGCCTGCGTCAGCCTCTTTCAAAAACGCGTCCCAGCCCCAGCCGTTTTTCCGCGTGCAGAACAGGACAAATGCCAGGCTTCCAAGAGGCAGCAGGTTGTTGGAGACGATGAAATCTTCCAGGTCCAGTACGGTTTTTCCTGCTCCGAGCGGCTGGAATCCCAACCACACATTGTATCCCAGTACGCAGGGGATGCTGAGTAGCATGACAAGCACTGCACTCACGAGCGTGCTTTTTTTCCGTGACCAGCCGAAGCCGTCCATATCGAATGCGATGATATTTTCAAAAACAGCAACGACTGTCGACAGTGCGGCGAAGGTCAGGAATACGAAAAACAGGGCGCCCCAGATCCTGCCGCCAGGCATAGCTGCAAACAGATTGGGAATGGTGATGAAGATCAGGCTCGGTCCCGCGTCCGGTTCAATGCCATAGGCAAAGCAAGCCGGGATAATGATAAAGCCAGCCATCAGAGCTACAAAGGTATCCAGGGCAGTGATCGTCATAGCCTCGCCCGTGAGGCTGCGGTCCTTATCGATGTAGGATCCGAAGATCAGCATGGCGCCGATACCGATGGACAGCGTGAAAAATGCCTGGCTCATAGCGGCAAAAATAACATTGCCGATGCCTTTTTGGGCCATATCAGAAAAATTCGGAACCAGATAGAAACGGATGCCGGCGCCCGCTCCCTCAAGGAAGCAGGAATGAACAGCGAGTACTACCATGAGGACCAGGAGGATGGTCATCATGTATTTTGTAATCCTTTCAACGCCGTTCTGAATTCCAAAGAAGCAGATCAGGAAACCGATGACACAGACAAGCATGGTCCAGAACAGCATTTCCGGCATATTGGCAAGCATACCGGTGAACTTTGCTGTTATCTCATCGGAAGAAAGTCCGGTGAATGCTCCGCTGATATGCTTTGCGCAATAGTCCAGCATCCATCCGCAGACCGTTGTATAGTACATCATCAGCATGTAGCAGCCGATAATGCTGATCCACTTCAGCCAGTGCCAGCGGGTACCCTGCGGTTCCAGTTTTTCAAACGCGCGTGCGGCGCTCTCACCGGAAGCACGTCCAATGGCGAACTCTGAGATCATAACCGGAATTCCCATAATAAGAAGAAATACCAGGTAGATCAGAATAAAAGCCGCACCGCCGTACTGGCCGCACAGATACGGGAACTTCCATACGTTGCCGATTCCGATGGCGCACCCTGCGGATACAAGGATGAAGCCAATCCGCGAACTGAATTTTTCTCTCTTTTTTTCCATAACCCCTCACCTTAGTTGTGTAAGTGCCGTGCACGAGCACGGCAAAACCATGTGCAGCATGCGCCCCAGGCAAAGTACCCTTTCCATTTGCAGGATCAGCTTGCCGTTTCAATTCATCTTTCAGCTGTCAGTCTGCACTTAGCCTGATAATAAAAAAAGCGTCGATTCCAGACTCATCGACACCTTCCTTGGCTTTTCTATCTGCATTGAAAGCTCTTCATCGGTTTGTTCTTAAGCTTCCTCTGCCGAAGTACTGCTTTCGCAACGCGAATTATTATAGCACGTTTCTGCTCTTTGTCATATTTTTTTTATATTTTAATTTGGTCAAGTTCCCGATATTAATTGCAAAACAAAATTCTAGTTTTGGGGGTGCGGACAAAATCCTGGACCTGATTAAAGAAAAATCAGGAAGGTAGGGGCTGCATGTATTCCTATGAAGATCGGATGCGCGCTGTAAAGTTATACATCCAGTATGATTACAGC
>JAXJVN010000014.1:0-2297 GCA_036308545.1 Eubacterium sp.
ACCATGGCCCTTGTGCCTGCAGCTGCATTTGCTTATACCGGGGAGGAGGGATCCTCTTCAGAGACCGGCGTGATCGTAAGGGAGATTCCGGCTGAAGAAGTGAATGAAACAGAAGAAACAACATCTGATTCCGGAACAGCAGTAACCGGCACGACTTCGACCGGATCGCCCAGCCAGTCCGGAGATATCCGCAATGAGGACGGGTCCGTTACCCAGAGCAGCAGTACGACCAGCGGCACAGGGAGTTCCTCAGCCGGCACTGCCGGTATCGGCAATATTGAAGATCTTCTGTCTTCCCTGAGTGAAGGAACCACAACGACCGAAGAGAAAAAGATCGGCACCGTTAAGACGGACGGCTCCTATCTGAATGTCCGCTCCGGCGAAGGCCTGGACTACGGCGTCATCGACACCCTGAACAACGGCGATACCGTGGAGGTCCTGGAGGATCACGGCGACTGGCTGTATGTCTCTATTCCCGAGCACACCGGCTATGTCTGCGCCGACTATATGGATGTCCGCACCGTACCAGCAGAAGTTCAGCAGGACGGCTCTCTTTCCATTTCCCTGGAGCCGGAGCTGATCCGCCAGATGCTGGAGCAGGCAGAGGAAGAAGGCGCGGAGGTCACATCCACGGATGTCGGCCTGACCCCGGAAGGCAACCTGACGCTGGTGGACGACTACGGCACTGCCGGGACGACCGGCAAGCAGTTCATCACCCTGGCCACTAAGAGCGGCAACATTTTCTATCTGATCATTGACCGCGATGACGAGGGCAATGAGACTGTGCATTTCCTGAACCAGGTGGACGAGAATGACCTCTTCGCCCTGATGGATGAAAAGGAAGTCACGGAAATGAAGGAGCAGATCGCCGCGGAGGAGGCTGCCAAGGAGGCCGAAGAAGCTGCAGAAAAAGCAAAGGAGGAAGAAGCCACCCAGACTCCGACACCGGAAGTCGAACCGGAAAAGGAGAAATCCGGCGCAAATCCCTTCCTTCTTGCCCTGCCGCTTCTCCTTGTATTCGGCGGAATCGGCGGATATCTGTACCTGAAGACAAAGCGCAAACAGAATTCATCCGCCGGACAGGATCCGGACGCAGGATATCTGGATGACGACGATGATCTGGATATCTATGAACTGCCCGAGGAACCGGAAGTGAAGAAAGAGCCGGTTTCCGAAGATGATCCGGACTACTGGCTGGATGAAGAAGACGATGAATAAGGGAGGAATACACCATGCCTGATGAAAGAAAAGAATTTGAGGAACTGACGATCAAGTTCGGAAAGGGGCTTGCGGAAGACTTCACCGGCAAGGACGGCAAAGCCTACAAGCGGATCCTGATCCCAAACAACGACCCTGCGGACCATTCTCCCTGGGCCAGCTTCGTGCTGCCGGCCAAGGCAGTTCATGAAAACCAGTACGGGAAAGGCCTGTGGGCCAAGATACCGGCGGAGGGCCATACGACTGTGACCAAACCGGAAAGGACGGACGGTATCGACGGCGAGATCATCTGGGAGAACCGGAAGGAATCCATCCCGAATACCGAGCTGAAGGAAATGGTCGAGGCTTACAAGACAAGGGCACCGAGGACACGGGAAACCGGATCCAGAGAATCGGCAAGAGAAAAGCTGGATTCTCTCACAAAGGAAACTGCGGCAAAGCTTTCCCCGGAAGGAAAAAAAGCCAAGCCGAAGGCCCGCGGACCGGAGCATTAAGAAAAAGGCAGTCGAAAGGCTGCCGTACATAGCGAAGGAAGGATAAATGTAAAGACATCTTGACATTTCAACTGACGCATACTAATATAATAATGTAAAAATGTTTTGACATTTTTGGAGGGCTCTTAGATGAAAAAGATTTTAAAAAAGGCCGATGAAATGGAAATGGCAATCAATATGAAAGCCGCCAGATTCGCTTTTTGTTTTCTGGAAATTGCTATTATGGGTTACTGCATCGCTGAGAAAATCATTATCGGAGAATTCCCAACGCCCCTTTTTATCTTTGGAATACTGGGGATGGTAATTTTTAATGGCATTAAGTTGTATGAAACCAGGCGAATGACAGAAATGGTAGATGAAGATGAAGAATAATATCAAGGAACTCCGAAAGAATAAAAAACTCCGGCAGGAAGACCTGGCGGAGGAACTTGGCGTTACAAGGCAGACGGTCATTGCGATTGAAAATAACAAATATGATCCGACGCTGGAATTGGCCATGAAAATATCTGAGTTCTTCGGATTAAGTGTAAATGATATTTTTCATTTGAAATGATAAATGAGACAAAGCGAGAAATCGGAATTTGC
>JAXJVN010000015.1:0-1961 GCA_036308545.1 Eubacterium sp.
CTTTTATGCTGCTCCTTTCCATATTGATAGACTCTCGGAATCTCTGAGCCGCATAAATACTGGCTCCCAGAGGTTCCATTTTTTAAATTACCCCACTTTTTCTGCAAAAAGCAGTTGACATGAGAACTAAAATGTGCGGCGCGCCTCGCTATCAATACCTCGCAGAGGAAGCGAGGCGCGCCCTTTAATCAGGAAGCAAATTCGCTCTTGATTGGAGGTGCACATTTTGAAACCTGTTAACAACGGCGGCCATCCCGCCTATCAGGATCGTGTCCTGACTCAACTCCATAAGTATTATCCAGATGCAGATACTTCGTTTGATACTTCTACGTGGGAAGTGATGGAGCAGTTCTGGAGCCTTGACCTCTCGCCTGTAGATCAGATCATGCAGGATCGTTATTCTGTGTTTGGCCCGGAGCCAAGGCTCCCTTCTGACATGCTGCGTTCTTATCTGCTTTCCATGAAGTTCAAGGTCACTTCCCTTACCGCCTGGGCTTCTTCACTGAAGCAGAACTACCTTTACGCCATCCTTTCCGGCTTTTCTGTCGGAGATACTCCGGGTGTTGGTACCTTCTACGACTTTACCAGGCGCCTGTGGCTCTCAGATAAGAACAACATTTCCGATCCGGTTCATCCTCCAAAGGAGAAGCCCCAAAAGCCAAAGAAGAAAGGCGAAAAGGCTGCCCCGGTCGAAAAGGTGACAGTGTACGACCTTCTGGCAAAATTTGAAATTGAACCGCCACAGGATTTCGCCCCGGCGAAGCGTCTCCTTGATATCTTCACATCACAGTTTTTGAACAAATCCGTTAATGATGGCTTGATTGATCTGGAAAACCTGGCAGTTTCAGGAGACGGAACCCCTGTTTACACTGGAGCGCAGGAGCGGAAAACCCGAACCTGTGACTGTCTTGAAAAAGGGATCCGCGACTGTAAATGCAACCGTAATTATCATCAGCCAGACTGTAACATCGGCTGGGATTCCCACAGAAACAGGCACTATTTCGGATATGATCTCTATATGCTCACTGCTTCCGATTCGGAATGTGACCTCCCTGTGTTCCCATTCCTGGGCCCGGCTTCCCGGCATGATTCACATGGATTTCTGTATAACTACTTCTCCATGAAACAGTTCCTTCCGGAAGCACATGTCACCAAACTCCTGCTCGATTCGGCACATGACGCTATGGCCTACTATGAATACTGTCGCGATCATGGCATTCAGCCCTTCATCGATCTGAACGGAAAGGGTGGCCGTCCACCGGTTTATAAAGATGACTTTACAATTGGAGACGATGGAGTTCCTTTCTGTAAAGAAGGCTTTCGCATGCGCCGGGCCGGTACAGAAACTGCCAAAGGGAGAACAAAATTTAAGTGCCCTAAGATCAGTTTTCGCGGAGGCACACCGGCCTGCACCTGTGAACATCCTTGTTCAGATGCTGCATATGGCCGTACCGTTCATCTTGTCCTAAAGGATAATCCAAGACTTTTTAATGATCCGCCCAGAAGCAGCAGGGAATGGAGACTGGAATACAACGCTAGAACGTCTTCCGAGAGATGTAATAAGAGAGAGAAGATAGACTATAAATTAGAAGACGGCAGACACCGGTCATCTAAGATGTGGTACTGCCGCCTCTTCGCCATCATGATGTGTCAACATCTTGATGCATGGGCTTTGCCAAAGTCATCCCGCCTAAAAGATCTCTTTGAGCAAGCCGCTTAACTGAATAAGCAATACCAGTATAATCCATTTCTGACGCATGGTCTATTAAATTGCGCCATTTTTTCAAACTCCTACTACACGTCTGTACTGTTCTGGATAATATTTACTTCTCAAGGTTCATCCGACCGATGGATCTTGGTCGGCAGGCTCAAGATTCCGAGAGCCTATTTTATATATTTGAACCCATTCTCATCCGTCCTGAATTCATAAGCCTGCAGCGGATAGTCATCCGGTACACGGA
>JAXJVN010000016.1:0-10869 GCA_036308545.1 Eubacterium sp.
GATTGTACGTTCGGAGCGGGTAAGCAAGTCTGGATTGTTGGCGCAGATGTGATGAATAGACTGGCCCTGCTGGATAAGTGGTGTGAAGGTACGATTGAGGGAATCTCTGTCAGCCGGGGTCAGATCCGGTCCCTTGCGGGACTCTGACAGGAGTGCCCTATAATCCTTGTCAGCCTGGACAGGATTGTACTCCGCCTTTTCCAGCGTACAAGTTGGACGCTGAGAGCAACCTGTACAAACATACGGTGGTTTTTCAAGTCGTTTACAGGACTCTCTTTGATAGAGTTCGCAGTGAGACGTGCATTGGGAACAGTAGCGGCAAAAACGATACTGTTCACGAGAACAAGTCTGACAAACCCCCGATGCTATACATTCATGCCGGTGCAGGCAGTCGTTAAAGGGATGACCAAGTGTACCGACCTTTTTGAACCCGCGATGCTTTTTGATTTCCTTTGATATGGTGCTGGGATCACGCTTTAAGACCTTGCCGATGTAAGAAAAGCTATGCCTGTGTTCGATTCCGTAACTAATGGTGTACCGTTCTTCCAAAGACAGATGTGATTGTTTTGCCATA
Organism: Eubacterium sp.; assembly: GCA_036308545.1. Lineage (GTDB taxonomy): Bacteria > Bacillota > Clostridia > Lachnospirales > Lachnospiraceae > Bilifractor. The sequence continues at coordinate 575 of JAXJVN010000016.1, forward strand.
ATGCTTGCCTCCTTATCAAGCGGCATCACACCCATCAGTCCTGCAGGATAAGCATAGCACCTCTTGCAAGACTAAACGCTACATCTGTGTTTGCAAGATTAATTTCGATAGGCTCTTATCAAAAACTAGAATTTTGTTTTGCAATTAATAATCAGTAAAAAGTTCGATGCTGCCGCAGCAAAAGATTCAACGGGAACCTATAATTATGGTATACTATTAGTCAAGTTTAAAAAATGGGGCAGATTGTAAAAAAATTGTTCTTAATTGCATACAAGCCGCATGAAGCCCTTGTTTATTCTCAGCTTGAATGATAATAGTAACCGCAGGCTGGACAATAGGACTGTTTTATGGAAAATAGAAAATTATATGCAGGACTTGGAGCAGTTCTGCTTACCGTCCTTGCAGCCAGCGGTATTTTTCTGGCAGGCTGTTCCGGTAAAAAGGAAACCGCGGATGTGATAACTCTGTTTGAAGCAGCGGACGATATGCTCTCTCATGCTGATCGGATCAAAGCGCAGGGAAGTCTGGAGAGCAAAAGCATCCGGTCCGGAGAGGGACGCGAAGTGCCATGTTCTCTGGCAGTCGATTACACGACGGCAGCGGAAAGTGCCGGAAGGATTGTCAGAATCCAATCAGATATCAGTGCCGGCTATCTTGACGTTTCCTGGAACGGCACGACGGATGCCTATTACCTGAAAGGAGAAGATGGAGATACCATGTATCTCTATCAGTATGTATCCGGCAGAGAGAAGGATGCAGAATGGAAGAAGGGGAAAACGTCAGTAAAGTCCGCCGATCTTGCAGAGGCTCTGAATCCTTTTTCCGCAATGGATCCGGAAGAGTTTCGGATCCTGGATTCTGATTCGGATGAAAACCAGGATTCCTATGATCTGACTGCAGCAGGCAAGGCAGATGGAGAAACGGTAAAAAATCTGCTTCTGTACGGAGTCAGTTCGTCAGACCCGCTCCGGGATTACGATTATTCCAATATGGAATTTACCGTGACGGCTGAATTTCATGCGGAGAAAGAAGGAAGCTTCGGCCGCATGACCTATACGCCGCTCTCTCTTAATTTGAAACTTGACAAAAAAACGCAGGATGATGAAGGAAATGTCCTTAATACCCTGGTCTGTAAGATCAAGTATACAGATCTGACGTCAGAAGAAGATGTGAAGATACCGGACGAAGCAAAGAAGGGAAATACATCCACAGAGCTGGACAAGTCCGGCGGAACGGTTTTTTTTGAAAAACTTGCTGAAACGGGAGAAACTCCGGAAGGACCGGAGCAGGAGAATTCCGCATCGGAACAAGACAGCGCGGGGGAAACGGATAACGCATCGGATGCGGATAATGGACCGGAGAGCCAGAACAGCGGTACAGAAGAAAATCAGGGGGACGGGACGTCCTCAGGCCGGAGCGGTGCAGCGACTTCGCCAGGAGTGGAGGGTGAAACTGCCAACGATTACAAGATGAGCACCTTCATGGAATTCACCTTGTCCGGGCTGGATATCAAGCTTGGCGAGACAAAACTGACGGATCTTCTGGATGCAGGACTGACACTGGATCATGACGATTCCTCCGTCAGGCTGGATTCTGAAAAACTGCACAGGATTTATTTCGAGATTGGTGAGGACTATCTGGAGGCAGACCTTAAAAATGAGACCTCGAACGCACAGCCGCTTGCAGAATGTACTGTGGTGGGCTTCAAGGTTCATTTTTATGATTACACTGCTAAGGTAAAATACAGCAACGCGCTTTCAGAAAGTGATTATTATGGAACCTATAAGCTCTTTCTGGGCGCTCCGACCTATGAGCTTGTAAATGGAAATCTGGATGAATGTACCTGGTATGACGCCAGCGGGCTTTATCATCTGGAAGCATATTTTTCCACGGAAAATTATCAACCTGAATATCTTTACATGTATCTGGACGCAGCCCTGCAAGAGGATGAGGACGCGTCCGGAGGAGGAAACGGATGAAAAATAATCTGCGCCGGCTGCAGGGGCTTTTTACGATTCTGATGGCGGCTATCCTGGTAGCGGTATCGCTGCTTGTAAACTGGATGGTCGTGTCTTCGTCAAATGAGAGTATGAAGCAGCAGATCACAGGACTGATCTCTTCCAATACGCATCAGATGGAACTGAATATTGATTCTTACTTCCAGAAAGTTGAAAAAGTCGCAGCGCTTCTGTTTTCGGACAAGGCATATTATGAGTTTGACGCGACGGATACGTCTCTGGACCAGTATGATAAAATTCAGGCAGAGGATGCCATCAATAAGGACATTGTCGATCTGGGCCTCATGGAGAACTTCTCAGATTTCGGCATTGTTTATGCCAACGATGAGTCAGTAGGCTGGATCTCCCAGACGACTCAGGCTGAATTTGCTGAGGGCGGTATGTATGATGAATTTGCCGCTGTAATCCAGGATGAAGAGAAGCAGAGCGGCTGGAACTACGGCATTAAGGAAAATTTCGACCGTGTCTACTATGTACAGCGGCTGAATCCCAACGCGATCGTGCTGGTATCTTTTTATGGGAGCGAGCTGGCCAATGTTATTAATGTTCCGGAAGAGCTGTCAGATCTGACCGTCCGTCTGGTCGACCAGGAGGACCAGATCCTGTTCTCCTCCGATAACACAGAAATCGGCAGCCAGCTGCCGGATGAGATTTCAGCTATGCTGAGTGAACGAACCGGTATTTCTGTTTTTAATCAGGATTACCTGGCAATCTCTCATCAGGTTTCCAACGGCTGGAACCTGATCTGCAGCATTCCGGCGGATCATCTGCTTGCGGTAAACAAGGAAGCGCAGCGCAATTCGAGACTGCTTACCGCGATCATCATCATCGGAGGAATTGTCATTTCCATGCTGATCAGTCAGAGACTGAACCGGTCCATGAACGGCGTAGTGGAGAACCTGAATGACATGGCGGAAGCGGACCAGATGACCGGACTGCTTAATAAGGTTTCCTTTATGAACAGTGTGAATGAGGACCTCCAGAGCCAGAAGGAGAAGAAATCGGTCTGCTTCCTCATGCTCGATATGGATAACTTTAAAGAGGTCAACGACAACATGGGCCACAGCGAAGGAGACAAGGTCCTGATCCAAATGGCAGAGGCAATGAAAACCTCATTTGCACAGGAAGAAGGAATCCTTCTGGGAAGAGTCGGGGGAGATGAATTTGCTGCCTATGTTTCTTATGGAGACAAAGACCGCCATGACGCCGAGGAACGTCTCAGGAATGCTACGGATGCCCTTTACCGCACTTTCAGTGCAAAAACTGCCTATGTGGATAAAAAGATCGGTCTCGGCATCAGCACGGGCGTTCTGATCGAAGGACCTGGCGAATACAGCGCGGAAGAACTGTACAAAAACGCGGATACGGCTCTGTACCTGTCCAAGAAGAATGGAAAGAACCGAAAAACTTTTATCTGAAATAAGTATAGGAAGGTCGAAGAACCTCTTTCTGAAGCAAGAGCGGAAATGTTGGAAAACCTTTTTTAAAGAAGGTGGAGAAAATGACAGCTGCGATCTGGCGAAAAAAGATCAGACGTATTGTGACGGCGCTGCTGGCGGTATCCTTAAGCCTGTCTCTGGCGGGCTGCGGTGCAAAGAGCAACGAGATTGAAATTGAGCAGAATCAGGGAAGCCGCAAAATATCGGTATCCTGGTGGGGAAACGATCCCAGACATCAATATACGCTGAAGGGATTGGAAATCTTCCAGGATGAAAACCCGGATATTTATGTCTCGCATTCCTACGGTGTCTGGAACGGTTATGAGCGCCGTTATCAGATCATGATGCTCTCGCATCAGGAAACGGACGTCATGCAGGTCAACTATGCCTGGCTTTACCGCTATTCTCCGAATGGGGACAACTATTATGACTTGAAAGAACTTTCGGATTCCATAGATCTCTCTAATTTTACGGAGGAGGATTTGGAGACAGGTACGGTGAATGGGCACCTGATCGCCCTTCCGATCGCCTATAACACACCGACGCTTTTTTATAATAAAGACATCTATGATTCCTACGGGCTGGAGCTTCCAAAGACCTGGGAAGACCTGGAAAATGCAGCTAAGGTCATGAGCAAAGACGGAATCTATCCGGTTGGTATGATTTCCAAGCACCTTTTCCTCCTGATGAACGCGCGCTTTGAACAGCTGACGGGTCGAACGCTCTTTGCGGAGGATGGAAGCTACCAGGGAAGCGCGGACGATCTGAAACTGATTCTGGAGCAATATAAGCAGCTGATCGATGAAAAGGTTTTTCAACCGGTCAATGAATTTGATTCGTCTACTTTCCAGAAAGGAACGACAGCCGGCATAGCCTGCTGGGCAAGTGAGGCTACCAGAAACTGTCAGGCGCTCGTTGATGACGGAGCGAATGTAGAACTGGGCGATTACCTTCGTACGGAAGGCAAATCAGGCTTGGGCTGGTATATGAAACCGGCTACCATGTACACCATCAGCAAGAATACGAAAGATCCGGAAGCGGCAGGAAAGCTGCTCAATTTCCTGGTGAATGATCCCGAAATGGCAGTCCTTCAGGGAACTGAAAAAGGCGTGCCGGTCAGTAAGAGTGCCTTACAGGCTCTGCAGAAGGAGGGCATGCTGGACGGACTGGATTATAAAGCCAGCCAGATGATCCATGACAGTCAGGACGAACTGAAGATGATGATTCCGATTATGGAAGACACAGATATTCAGGAGGCTTTTACGGACTGCTCTAACAAATATATCTACGGTAAGGAAGACCTGGATACGGCAGCGCAGGAAATGGACGAGAGCTTCCGGACGATTACAGCAGGATAAAAATGTGGTGATTGCCACATTATTCTGCGGCGTGACATGATACAATTTCCATAGCTGTGAAGGCATGGATGGGTTGATAAGGCGGAAAGGCTGCTGCAGCTTTTCCGCCTTTCTTGATTTACGCGAGCAGCGAGCCGAACCAAGATGATTTTTTTTCCTGACAGACGGTGGTGTAGTGTATTTTTTATATGAAGGAGTCAGAAAATGGTACGTCAGATTATTCACATCGATGAAGAAAAATGCAACGGCTGCGGCCTCTGTGCCAATGCCTGCCATGAAGGTGCAATCGGGATTGTCGACGGAAAGGCGAAGCTGCTGAGGGACGATTACTGCGACGGAATGGGAGACTGCCTTCCGCATTGTCCCCAGGACGCTATTACCTTTGAGAACCGTGAAGCGGCGGATTATGACCGCGAAGCGGTTGAAAAGCATATGAAAGAGAGACAGGAAAAAGCTGCAGCAAGAGTATTCGGGGCTGCACCGGAAGGAGGACTTGAGATGGCGGAGAATCAGGCACCGGCAGGATGCCCGGGAAGCAGAGTAAGATTTATGACAAGAGAGGAAGAATCCTCTGACAATGTCCTGCAGGAGCAGGCTCCTGCTCAGGCGAAATCACAGCTGCAGAACTGGCCGGTACAGCTGAAGCTGGCACCTACCCATGCGCCGTATTTCGACGGAGCCAAGCTTCTGGTCGCGGCAGACTGCACCGCTTATGCCTATGCCCGCTTCCATAAGGACTTCATTAAAGGCCACGTATGTCTGATCGGATGCTCCAAGCTGGATGATATGGACTATACCGAGAAGCTGACGGAAATCATTCGTGATAATGATATCAAGAGCGTTACCATTGTCCGTATGGAAGTTCCCTGCTGCGGAGGCATTGAGTTCTTTACCAAGAACGCCCTTCAGGCAAGCGGAAAGTTCATTCCCTGGCAGGTATATACGGTAGGTATCGAAGGAGAACTTCTGGACGAGTAACGCACAAATAAAAAGCTCAAAAGGAATGTCTTGAGGAATTTCCAGGGAAAATAAGATAAACAAAGAATAAGAGGGACAGATCTTTGTAAAAGCATCAGCAGCTTTTGCAAAAATCCGTCTCTCTTTTTTTACATAAAGATCTCAGCGGGTACAGTGCCTGCTGAGATGACTCTGCGGCTGCATTCATCCTCTAGAATCCGAAGAACTCGAGAGGATGCAAGGAAAACGGCTGTAAAAAAAGCAATATCGGAAAGCACTTCGTATGATATACTGAGACATAGCCGGATGGAGAGGAGAAAGATGGCAAAACCGCAGGTGATGTAAGGAAAGAAGGCAATTTTTATGAAAATCGGTTTCATTGGACTTGGCAACATGGCATCTGCAATCATCGGAGGAATCCTGAAACAGGGACACTTTACGGAAAATGACATCATTGGAAGCGCTCCGACGAAAAGCTCCAGAGAACGGACTGCGGAAGAATTCGGAATTGGTGTAACTGCCGACAATCAAGCAATCGCAGCTGACAGTGACGTATTATTCCTGGCGGTTAAACCGCAGGTAATCGAAAGCGTAATCGAAGAAATCCGTGACTGCAGGAAAAAGGACCAGATGATCATTTCTATTATAGCCGGGAAATCTCATGACTGGTTCCGGAAAGAATTCGGAGAAAATGTGAAACTGATCCGCACCATGCCCAATACGCCGGCACTGGTTGGAGAAGCCATGACAGCGGTATGCCCCGGCGATAATATTAGTTCTGAAGAGCTTGACCTTGCCATGAACCTGTTAGAGTCCTTCGGCAAAGCGGAAATTATTCCGGAGAAGCTGATGGACGCTGTTGTTGCGGTAAGCGGCAGCTCGCCGGCCTACGTCTTCATGATGATTGAAGCAATGGCAGACGCGGCAGTTAAGGAAGGCATGCCGAGGAAGCAGGCTTATAAATTTGCCGCCCAGGCTGTCTATGGCAGCGCTAAGATGGTCCTCGAAACCGGTAAGCATCCGGGGGAACTCAAGGACATGGTCTGCTCGCCCGCAGGAACGACAATCGAAGCAGTAAGAGTCCTGGAAAAAGAAGGCTTCCGGTCCGCTATGATTGAAGCAATGGCTGCCTGCGCAGATGTAAACCGCAGACTGTGAGAATGAGGATACGATATAAATGAGTGCAAATTTGCCCGAGGACGCAAGATACCTGATCACTGCTTCCTGCATTGCGTGCGGGACCTGTATAAAGGAATGTCCGGAAAACTGCATCAAATCCGGTCATGTATACGAAATCGACCAGTCGCGCTGCATCAAATGCGGAAGCTGTTACGACTGCTGTCCGACGCATGCGGTCATGGACTTAGAGGATTAGCAGGTAAGAAAAATGTCAAAGTGTCTGAACTGCGGCGGTGAAATCCGCTACGATATCGAGAAACAGAAGCTGGTATGCGATCAATGCGGTTCGCTGTTTGACCCTTATGAATATGATCGGCAGGTCTGGATCCCGGCACTCGAATGAAACAGGACATTCATGAATCATAGTTCGTCTTTATTCAGCAGCAGATGTATTGAAAGGAATGGTTAAGAAAAGCTTATGACGACAGAAGAAAAGAAGCAGCTGATCAGTCAGGGAAAAGCTGTCCTGGGAATCGAATTCGGATCCACCAGAATCAAAGGTGTTCTGATCGACAGGGATGGAGAGGTTCTGGCTGTTGGATTCCATGATTGGGAGAATTCCTTTATCCATGGGGTCTGGACGTACGGTCTGGACGAGATAAAAGCAGGACTCGCAGACTGCTATGCTTCTCTGGAAAAAGAAGTAGAAAAGACCTATGGGGTAGCGCCGACATCTTACGCTGCAATCGGAATCAGCGCCATGATGCATGGCTATATTGCGCTGGATGAGAAAGGCATGCAGCTTGCTCCTTTCCAGACCTGGCGCAATACCAATACGCAGGCATCCGCAGATGCTCTTACCGCTCTGTTCGGCGTCAATATCCCGCTTCGCTGGTCCATTGCCCATCTCTATCAGAGAATTCTGGACAAAGAAGAGCATGTAGAGAAGCTGGATTTCGTCGGTACGCTGGCAGCATATGTCCACATGCTCCTGACCGGAGAAAGAGTCCTTGGAATAGGCGATGCATCCGGCATGTTCCCCATTGATCCGGAAACAAAGGACTATGATCAGAACATGGTGGATCAGTTCAATGACCTGATCGCTGACCGGAATTACAGCTGGAAGCTGAGGGACATTTTTCCCAGGGTCCTCTCTGCAGGTGAAGAAGCAGGCACTTTGACAGAAGCAGGTGCGAGGCTTCTGGACCCGACCGGAAATCTTAAGGCAGGAATCCCGCTCTGTCCGCCTGAGGGCGACGCAGGAACCGGTATGGTCGCGACGGATTCTGTGAAGCCGGGAACCGGAAACCTTTCCGCAGGCACTTCGACCTTCGCCATGCTCGTTTTGAAAAAAAAGCTGGAAAAACTCCATCGCGAGATTGACAATGTTACGACGCCGGACGGTTATCCGGTTGCTATGTCACATGCCAATAACGGAACGACAGACCTGAACGCGATCGTGGGGATTTTTAAGGAATTCTGTCAGCTTTACGGCATCGATGCAGATATGGGAGATCTCTACAGCAAGCTCTATCTGCATTCTCTGGAAGGAGACCCGGACTGCGGAGGACTTCTGGCTTATGGCTATTATTCCGGGGAAAACGTCACTTTCATCAATGAGGGACGGCCGCTATTCGCCCGTATGCCGGAAAGCAGTTATAACCTGGCCAACCTGATGAGGGTAAACCTCTATACTTCCCTTGGTGCAGTCAAAATGGGACTGGATATCCTGACAAAAGAAGAGGGAGTTGAGATTGACCGCATGATGGGTCACGGCGGTCTTTTCAAGACAAAAGGAGTCGCTCAGCGTTATCTTGCAGCAGCCATTAATGCACCGGTTACCGTCATGGATACGGCAAGCGAAGGCGGAGCATGGGGCATAGCAGTGCTGGCAGCTTACCTTCTGGAGAAAAAAGAGAAGAAGGACCTGAATCTGGCTGATTACCTGGAGCAGAATATTTTTTCCAGGATGCAGGGGACGACCATGCAGCCGGATCCGGAAGAGGTAAAAGGCTTTGAAACATTTACGGACCATTATAAAAAAGGCCTGGCTGTCGAAAAGGCGGCTATTGAGGCTATGAAGTGGTGAGAAGAGCTATAAAGCGGTAAGCAGGCGAATGGAGTGGAAAATGAGGCTGTGAAGCGGCAAGCTAAGAAAAAATAAAAATAGGCAATGCCGAAATGAAAGCAGCAATGAGGCGAAAGTATACTTAAGTTTTGACAAATTGTTACCGGGAGAAAAACATGAAAAAATACGGATTTGGCGTTGATATTGGCGGAACGACGGTTAAAATGGGGTTTTTCGATATGTCCGGCAGTCTTCTGGACAAGTGGGAAATTCCAACCAATACAGAAAATAACGGGGCATCTATACTGGATGATGTTGCAGAAGCAATAAAACTCAAAATGACAGAAAAGCAGATCGGCGAGGCGGACGTAGAAGGAATCGGCATAGATGTGCCGGGTCCTGTCGCGGATGATGGAACGGTATTTAAATGCGTTAATCTGGGATGGGGCGTTTTCAATGTGACCAAGGCATTGGAAGAGAAAACAGGCCTTAAGGTCCGCACCGCCAATGATGCCAATGCTGCAACACTTGGCGAGATGTGGCAGGGAGCGGCAAAAGGACACTCTAATGTTGTCATGCTGACTCTGGGTACCGGCGTAGGCGGCGGAATCATTATTAATGGCAAAATTGTCAATGGCCCTAATGGAGCAGCCGGTGAATTAGGCCATATTCCGGTTGATGAAAACGAGCAGGAAACCTGCGGCTGCGGCAAGAAAGGCTGCCTGGAGCAGTATGCATCCGCTACCGGAATCGCCCGTCTGGCAAGGAGAAGGCTGGCGGAGGATAATTCAGTCAGTACATTAAGAGAGATTGAAAACCCAACGGCTAAGGATGTTTTTGATGCTGCTAAAGCCGGTGATGTTGTGGCATATGAAATCGTAGACCGGTTCAGCAAGATTCTGGGCAGAGCTATGGCGGGAATCGCCTGCGTGGCGGACCCGGAGGTCTTCGTCATCGGCGGCGGAGTCTCCAAAGCGGGAAAAATTCTTACCGAGAACCTGGTGGATGTCTTCGTTCCCAATGCTTTCCATGCCTGCCGTTCTACAAAGATCGTCCTGGCGGAGCTAGGCAACGATGCAGGCATTTACGGCTGTGCCAGAATGCTGATCGACTGATAAGGATAGATAAAAATCGTACAAAAAAGCGATACTGGATATTTACAGGACGATCCTTGTGTGTGATATTAAATAAGGTTGCCGGAACGCATATATATGATACCAGTGCCAAAAGTCATCACACACGACAAGCTTGCTTGTCGGTGGGTGAATGACTTATTGGCACGCCCCGATATGAGGAAGAAGTGGGGCGCTGGTGTCCGGTGGACACCGCTTAGCGC
>JAXJVN010000017.1:0-2841 GCA_036308545.1 Eubacterium sp.
GAGAGACCCATGAGAATTAAAGTTTCGGGATGCGAAATGCATCAGGCAGCGACCGCACCATCCCCAATGTGAATATGCAACAACTTCGACTGGAAGGGTGCGTATGTGATTTGCAGCGACATTTGGAAGAATTTCTAACTCTGTCTAAGAGTGCAAGGCGCTTTTCCTTGCACTCTTAGACAGAGTTAGAAATTCCGAAACGGAGCAAAAAGCACATATGTACCCTTTCAGTCGGGCGTTCATATTCAGATAAATATAAGTTTATTATAGCAGAATAATGCCTCCGATACGGTGCCATATGGCAGTTTCTGAAATGTATCTTGCGGTTTTTCTGATGACGACCGCTTCCCTTCAAGATCTCAGAGGACTTTAGACCTCAGACTGGCAGCTGCGGAATCACTTAATTATATTAAGTGAAGCACAAAGTATTTGTAAGTCTGAACGGGTCTGTAAAAACGATATAATCATTTTGTAAAGTTCACTGATTTATTCAGGAGCGTGAAGAAAAGTAATAGGAGGAAATCGATATGCCATTTCGCTGTACAAAACCGACTAAGGATCCGGTTGCGACCCTTGCCTACAGACCCTGGACTATTAAGGTTGATTCCTTTCAGGTATCTCCGAGGACCTGGTATGTTTCCGGGCAGTCCTGGGTGGGAGCATATCTCATTGACACCAGAGACGGCTGCATCCTGATTGACACTGCTATTCCGGAGAGTGCGTATCTCCTGGTGCAGGGCATCTACCAGTCCGGACACAAGCCTTCGGATATTAAGAAAATTCTTCTCAGCCATGCGCATTTTGATCATTGCGGCGCGGCACAGCTGATGAAGGAACTCACCGGCGCGGAACTCTGGATGTCTAAGGAAGACTGGGAATTTTATCAGAAGGTTCCGGAAGAGACCATCACTCTTGATAAGGATTCTCACCCGCAGGATTTTGTCGTGGACCATTTCTATGACGACGATCAGCCGGTTAAGCTTGGTGACATTTCTGTCCGTACCATGCTGACACCGGGACATACTATTGGCTGCACCAGCTTCTTCTGGGACGAGAAGAATCCGGCGGATGGAAAAACCTACACGATTGCAATGCACGGCGGTGTCGGCGCCAATACCATGAACGGAAAGTATTATGCGACAAGCAAAGTGCTTACGCCGGCGCTTCGAGACAGATTTTTCGCGGATGAAGCGAAACTTGCCGCAATACCGGTAGACATTGCCCTGCCAAGCCACCCGAACCAGATTGAGATTCTGGACAGGGCAGGACAGTATACTGATGAGAACAACATCTTCTATGATCCGACCGTCTGGGCTGATTTCCTTCATGAGAGAGTCCGCCAGGTGAGAGAGGTCATGGCAAAAGAAGGCTGATTGATCTAAAATTGACTATATTTTTCAGGGGGGATTTTACATGTCGAATTTAACGATCGTGCTTTTAGTCACGTTATTTATGATGGTCATGTTTATCTGGCACAAGGTCCCGTTCGGCGTTACGACGATGACCTGCTGCCTGATCCTGGCCGCGACCCATGTAGTAGAACTGAATGAGGCTTTTATTGGCTTTGGCAATAAGACGGTCGTGCTGATCGCACCGACGCTTGCACTTAGTGCCGTCCTGGCAAAAACAGCGCTCATCGGCAGAATTTCAAACGTGCTGAATGCGCTCAAGGGCAAAAAAGGTATCCTTTTGATCCTTGCCTTTTATGCAGTTGCGGCACTGTTTTCCCAGTTTATTCCGTCGACAGCTGCACTCGCCATTCTTGTTATCTTCCTTTCCACACTGGATAACACCGGCGATATCACGGCAAACCGTCTGATCCTTCCGCTGCTCGGCGTAATGGTAGCATGGAAGTTCCGTGTACCGATCGGACTTGGCGCGACAACGTTCGCTACGCTGAATGGTTTTTATGAAGGCATTGTTGATTCCGCAGCTCATCCGGAGTACATGGTTACCATGCTTGAGCCGATGAAGTTCGCGATCATTCCGATCATCGTGCTGACTGCTTACTGCATTTTCGGCTGGAAGCTCATGCCGAATGACACAAATGTTGATATGACCAAGCTGAAGAAGGGCAAGGAAGCTGAACTTCTTCCGAGAAATAAGCAGATAATCGTTTACGTCGTTTTTGCAGCGGTCATGTTCTGCATGATCTTTAACCAGATTACCGGAGACTGGCTGTATCTGGCTCCGGCAGCCGGTGTCATCGTTCTTGTTTTCACAGGATGTATCTCCGGAAAGGATGCAGCCAAGGAAATGACACCGGATATGATCTGGATGCTTGCCGGTGTTCTTACTGTTTCAAACGCAATCGGATCTTCCGGAGCGGCGGATGTTATCGGCAATTCGATCCTGAAGGTTATCGGCGAGAACCCGAGCTCCTTCAAGGTCATGCTGATCTTCTCCTTCGTAACCGTTATCATGACAACATTTATTTCCAATATGGGTACCCAGTCTGTTCTGATCCCGATCGCTGCTTCCGTAGCGCTGGCAGCCGGCTGGAACCCCAAGGGACTGATCCTGATCATCGGTACTGCCAATTACTTTGCAGTTGGCTTCCCGTCCGGTTCCGGCGAGTGTGCCGTAGCCTTCGCGGCAGGAGAGTATAACCCCGGAAAGGTACTGAAATTTACGCTTCCGTATATGCTATTAGCAATCCTGAGCTGCGCGGTCTCGGCACAGATTTTCTTCCCGCTGTAAAGCGGCCTTAAAGGTTAAAGGTGTCAGGTGCTGTGAACTTTTGTTCACAGCACCTGACACCTTTTTTTACGCGAGCAGCGAGCCGAACGGGTATGCCCGCATACCCACTCGGCGCTTCTGGTCTCCGGTGGAGACCGTTTA
>JAXJVN010000018.1:0-16623 GCA_036308545.1 Eubacterium sp.
AACAATATCCCAACTTAAGACTACTTTACCATTTTTGCACAATTTTTTATTGCTACTATTATATATACGGCTATGCTCAAAAACGTCACAGCTCCGGCCGGGCAAAGTCATCCCACCCGTCTTCTCTTCCGCATCACTAATCCGGCACTTCCCAAAGCAAGCATAAGACTGCCGAGAAGATACAGAAGGTTGGAACCAGGACCGCCGGTGGAAGGAAGTGCGACGCCGGGTTCGTTCTCGATCTGGAATCCAGCCGGGTCTGTTCCCCTTGCTTCAAGATACTGAACCAAAGTTGTACCGTCACCCGTTGTCGGTTCGATTGTCCCGTCTGTCTTAATCTCAAATTCGAAGATGCTTAGGGTGATGACATAACCATCCGGGGCTTTTGTTTCCTGGATCTGATATTTTCCAGGCAGGAGTCCTGTAAGAATGATTCCATCTGTAGATTTCACCTCAAATGGTCCATTTTTCTTTGCAGCTTCTCCATTCTCCCCGGCAACTTCCTCAAACTGATCATGTTCGAATCTTGTAAAAGAATCTTCGCCGTCAAGCTTTCTGGTTAGCTGGAATTTTGCACCTTTCAGCCCAGTCGTCGTTCCCTTCGCCACTTTGACAATCTTGAGATTATACGTGAGTTGTTTGTTGATAATCGTTCCGCCGCTTTCAGCGGTATCACTGTCCACTGCCTCGAATCCAGGCCATTTCCCGGTTTCCTGAACCGTATACGTGATCAGGGAGCCGTTATCGGAATACTTGGGAAGCTCCTTAAAATAAGCAGTCCAATCAGCGCCTTCATAATCTGCGGACTCCGGCACAGCACCGTCGGCTGTTTCATCCACACCATTCACCTCTACAGTATGAGAAGTCGGTTCGTTATCCGCGAGAAGTGTAAATGTCACCTTAACCTCCTCGCTGATCTCATGAGGTATGGCCGTTGCCTGAATCACATTGCCATCTTTGTCCTGCCAGACCTTGGTCGCCGTTATATCTACTGTCGGCAGGGTATTCTTGATCAGGAAGCCCTCGGGTAGAGTGCCGGACGTCTCTGAAACCTCCGAGACGGTCAGATTATCGTCCCCAACCTTTGCAGCAGTCTCTTCGACCGTGTACACAATCGCGGTCCCCGAAGCATTATACTTCGGCAGATTGGACCAAGTATATGTCCACGCTGTTCCTGTCAGGGTTACAACGCCGTCCGAAACAGTAATCGACTCAGCCGCTGTAAATGCATTGCCATCCGCGTCAGCCGTCACGGGATTTGTCCCGTCTGTCAGTCTTACAGATGCCGATGCATTCTGAATCTGCTCTGTAATGTCTGTTTCTCCGTTGAACCATTTCTTCTCAACAGAAGCCGTTACTGTCTCAAGCGTATTTGTTACTGTTGTTGTCTGGTTTTTATTATCACCTCGCCCAATTGTTATCTCCGGTGTTTCGCTGTAGCTGACTGTGTATTCATGATATTGTCCGGACTCAATCTTCTCACCGGAATCGTTCACCTCATAAATCCGATAGGTCTTTCCCACCGTAAGAGGAGTAAATTCCGCTGTCCCTGAACTGCTGCCCTGTCCAATCGATATCGTTTTGATCCAATCAGCATTTGAATCCGCAGGATCCTTTACGGCAATCCACTCATTTTCCACCTTTTCGTAGATCCCTACAGTAAAGGTCTCATTTTTAATGGCTGTATATGCCGCGTCAGCTTTTTTCAGTTCCTTAGTAACCGTCAGGCTGCCGACCTCAGTCTGCGCGTTCGTCACCGTCATCTCACCGTTCTTGTTCTCTCTAGTAGGTGTAAAATCCGCACCGGAATTGATTACCGTATACACGCCAAAGCTTGATTCGACACGATTCTCTCCGTCCATCTCAAACGCATAATACGTCGTGCCGATCACTAAATTCGTGAATACAGCCGCTTCCGTCGTTGCGCCTGCTACCACCTTAATGGTCTGAGCATCACCGATCTGTGTATAGGTATAGCTGCCCTCTTCACCCTCTCTGGTGAAAATAGCTACCCGGAACTCAGCCGGCTCTTCCGTTGTTCCGGCTTCTGTATCCGTCACACCGTTATACAGTACACTCTTATTAACCGTCAGCTGACCGGTTTCTGTCTTATTGTTTGTAATCTTGGCAGTCTTCTCAAGCTCGCCTCTCTTCAGCGTAAAGTTCTGGTTTTCATAAGAGACATTATACTCAAAACCATCGCCGACCGGGTTTCCTTCAGCATCAGTTTCTTTAAGCGTATAAGCCACGCCGGCTTTCAAACCAGTAAATTCTGCGATGCCGCTGCCATTGCTTACACTGATAGTCTTTACATCAGACACCTTCTCATCCGCCACAAACAGCGCCGCGTAGAAATCCTTTGCCTCAACCGTATCTGTTTCGCCGTTATATTTAAGCTCCTTTGTGACGTCAAGCTTGCCGGTAAGAGGTGTGTTATTGATGGTTGTAGTCGTGCCGGAAGTGCGGGTAGAGACATCAAACACATCTGCTAATGTCGGTGTCGTCTCCGCAGTCCATTCACCATCCGCCGTCTTAACCTTCGTCTCCGTCACACTGTAGGTGATTTCGGCTCCCGTACTGTCATAAACCGGAAGGTTATTCCAGGTTTTGCTCTCCTCACCCTTCTTTAAGGTAACGGCCGCTGTTTTGATGTCGCTGTCTTCCAGCAGCGAGGCAATTGTGTCATCTGTCCCAGAAGCGGAAATCGTGATCTCAACCTCAACGCCATCCGGAAGCGAAGTACTGCCGGCCCAGGTCTTTGTTACTGTACACTCCGTTGTCTTTACATTGTTGACCAGTTCCGCCGTTCCGGGAACCGAAGCATCACTTAATGTTACTTCCGTCCCGGATCCCGTGACGGTATAGACTCCATCCGACAGGGCTTTCACCGCTCCGCTTGAACCGCTGACAATCGGTTTTCCAGCTTCAGAATAAGCCTTATCCAGCTCATAAACATAGTAAGTGGCTAGATCAAGATCCTCTTCTGTAGCTTTTGCCGTACCTCCGCTTGAAACGGTAATACTTCCGGTTCTGACAGGGGTCTGCGCCGGATCAGCAGAAGCATCGTACGCTTCAGCATACACTGCATAGTAGAAGGTACCGGTAGCGGCGGTGTCTTTGATGCCATTTTTCTTGATGGTCTTGGTGATCTCAAGAGGACCCGTAACCACTTGATTTGTTACTGTTATCCTCCCCTGATTAGCAACTCCCGGATTATTATTTCCAGAGTATTCGACCAGAGTGAAGTCACTCGAAGGATCTTCTGTAATATAGTACAGCCAGTCTTTTCCGGCATCATCTTTTAGCGGGAACTTTTCACTTCCAAGCTGCCAGGTGACAGACAGATTCGGATAAGAAAGAGTTTTGGTTCTGTCCGGATCCCCATTGTTATTGAACGAAGCATCCTCAACAAGGTTCCTTACTACTGTTCCTCCCGATCCTGTTATGGTTGCTCCTCTCTGTATAATTCCCCAATGATCATTGGAGGTCCTCAACCAATCAGGTTCATGATAGAGAGTCGAAACCACTACATCTCCATTTACATTTGTCAATACCAACTGCTTCGACTTCGTTTTATTCTCTTCATCGATACTTGATATCGTATAGGAAATGCCATTATTAGATCCCGAAAGCTGGTTTCGCGCCCATACGTTATTTGCAATTGTTGTGCCGCCAACGGATATTGTATAGTTGAAATTATTATTTCCATTTGATTCAGCCCAACAATCATACCATTTTATAATAACTGTATCACCGGAAACAGTTTTAGTAGGTGTCTGAACAGTTTCTGTCGGCTGTTCACTCCAATTATACATTTTTATGCCAAAAGTGAACGACACATTATGATCCTCTGTTACTATCGACTCCACATAATGACGTCTGTTTAAATGTACAGTTGCTGTCTTTCCGGGGGCATTTACCGTATTCCCGTCCTGATTCTGCCATTTTTTCACAACGGTCAGCTCGCCCGGTCTCTCATTTGTGATTTCCGTGACTGGGGTCTCCGTCTCGTCTCCATTCACGACAATTTTAGAACCGGAGGGAGAATCCGGGTCGGCAATGATAACCTTATAGACGGTATTGTCCAGCGCATAACCTTCCGGTGCTTTTGTTTCCTTCATATAATAAGTGCCTAACGGCATATTATCGAAAGAAATCACTCCATCCGCACCGGATGTAACCACCATTCTTTTCCCGCTGCGATTTGTTTCTACTGTTGTACACTCTTCTTCCTTATAAAGAGTGAATTCCGCCCCCTCCAGAGGATGGTCCAGTGCGTCCGTCTTAGTAAATTCCGCATTCCCAAACTTCATTCCCGCTTTAGTGTTTATAAAGCTTACAAAGCTGATGTCATCAGCAACCGTCGTAAATGTCTCATCCGTGTAGTAGGTCTTCCTCAAGCCATATTCAGTATGTGTACTCCCGTCTGATGCGGTCTGCTGCCAGGACGTCACACCGGCCGCCATATAATAGATCGTTCCATCATAGGTTACCTGATCTTTAACAAATCCGCCGGCTTTTTTCTGTTCCTCACTAGCAGCCGCCCACGTAATTCCATCACCGTTCACTGCATCAGGGGGAACCACTTCCCGAATGATATACTTGTAAACAGAGCCATGATTGTCTGCCAGGGCATCCTGCTCAGTCGCGCTAATCTCCGCCGAACCGAAATTAATATTTCCGTCTTCGGATACACCAGTTGTATAAATGATCGCGTTTACCGTCTTATCTCCAACCGTTACCTGTCCGGATTCCTTTTTAGGGCTGGCCACGGTTCCGGCACCGCTCGAAGTACCGCCAACAGGCATAATAGCAGGCTGATTTAACGCCAGAGATTCCGACCCGTTTGTCCACCCACGTTCAACAAGCTTATACTTCGTTTTTCCGTTCTCATCCACTCCATCGGGAATCGATTCATACCGGCCTTCCAGTCCGATCATCTCAAACTGGAACTGATCTCTTGCCATTCTGCCGTTTTCGCCAAAGCCCTCATATGCCTTGTGGCCGGTGAAATCGGCTGTAGAGACAAGGTTATAGTGAATGTAGAGATTCGATTCACCGCCGCCTCGTTCCAGATAGAACATATCAAAGTTATGATATGTTCCGGCCTTAAAACGCTTGTGCGCCGATCCGGGAATTTCTTCCCATTCATCATCATTATACCTTCCGGCCGCTTTAAAAATGTCGTCCAGATATTTTGTTTCTTCAAATGATCCGGTATGAACGGCATCCTTCAAACCCGTTACAGTCACTGATCCGTCTGCAAAATTGATGTCAATCTCTGTTCTGTTGTGGATTCCGCCGCCGTCACCAACAAGCACGCCGTCGATATACAGCCAGGTATCATCGTCTCCCGAGAACTCAAACTGCATATCTTTATATTCGCCCTTTGGATTTAAAACCTGTCCATTTGCCGGCATCGAAAACTGGGTACTCATATGAAGACCAGACCAGAATATCTGATCTCCAAAGGGCCAGAAACCTTTCAATTCCGTATCATCAGTATCCGGCTGATTAGAGAGTCGAGTAGGCAAGGTCAGTACGGTGAGTATCACCGATAAATCAATGTAAAGCCATGCTGCCTGCCCCTCACAGAACCGTACGTGCGGTACTACCGCATACGGCTCTTCAAGCTAACTTCGTCTTCACGTCCAAATCGACACGGTTATTCTCTGGTATTGGATATATGACCGCCAAATATGGGCAAATTTCTCCTGCCCAAGCCTGCGTCTACCCCTTTGGCTCCTGCGCCTCAGCATCCACAGACACCTCCAATAGGCATACTGATAGAACTTACTCAGAGCATCCAGATTTCCGTTTACACCATAGTACTGGCAGTGACCCATAAGCTTCTTATTCAGTAAACGCATTGTCTCGTCCACCGGCATTGTCAGCCGTGATCTTAACCAGTTCTTGATCTCCTGTTGTTTGACTTTTAACTTCTTCTTGCTGGTGCGGATTCCTAGCCGATACCTTCCGTTTCTGGATTTTGCGTTGTAGAATGCGAATCCAAGGAAATCAAACTCGTCTTTCCATTTTGCAAATCTTCCAAACGGCAGTATCCTCGTCTTGTCTTCCGCCACCTGCAATCCGAACTTCTCCAGTCGTTCTTTCAGTATTTTCATGACTGCTTTCGCTTCATTCTCATACTGAAACATCAGCAGAAAATCATCAGCATAGCGAATATAATACACTTCTCCGTGACACACCTTCCTCAGCAGTATCATGTACCATGTATCAAGTACATAATGCAGGTAGACGTTCGCCAGTACTGGCGATATCTGGCCGCCTTGCGGTGTTCCTGCGTCTGTGTCGTGCCGCTCTGAGTCTTCCATAAATCCGGCTTTCAGAAATCTTTTGATATACCGCAGAAAGTTTCTGTCCTCTATATCATATTCCAGAAATTTCATCATCCATTCATGGTCTACATTGTCAAAGAAACCTTTGATGTCGGCTTCCAGCACCCAGTTGACTTTCTTTGTCATGACCGTTTCATTGATGTATCTGACTACGTCATGTGCACTCCTTCCGGGACGAAACCCGTATGAGCAGTCACAGAAGCGTTCTTCATAGACTTCATTTAATATGTCCGCCATAACGCTTTGAACAAGTCGGTCTTCGTATGCTGGTATGCCGAGCGGCCGGAGCTTGCCGTTGGCTTTTGGTATATACGTTCTTCTTACTGGCTGCGGCTTATAACTGAACTGTTTCATCCTGCCAACAAGGTTGCTTATGCGTTGTTGTGCATAAACTCCGTACACTTCCTTTGTGACACCATCAATGCCTGTAGCCTTATCTGCCACCTGCCTCTTATGTGCCGCCATCAGCGTATCTTCGTTCACTCTGTTGATTAGTGTATGCAGCTTCCTGTGTGTTTTGGACTGATACTTTATTGCCTTAGGCTCCTGTTTCATACTCTCCGGGCCTCCAGTGCCCGATATGCTTTGTCTAGGGCAAACGTTAACTTGTTGTCCCCTTCGCTCCACAGTGTTTCCACCGCTTCATCACTACTATGAGACAATCCGACTTCTGACAGGCCTTTGGAACAAACTTGATTTTCTACGTCTTGCATGCTCCTACCTCTCTGACCGGAGCCTGTCAGATCTCCCAGGTACACCAAAGATACCTTGCATGCTCGCCACGCTCTCTGACCCCGGCGGAATCTCCCCGGGTAAAGCTGATCCCCGGTTCTTGCTGCCTGCTGCATTGATGAGTGCATCGGCTTCCGCTTCCCGTAGTAACGAGGCTGAATTGCTTCACGCTTTGCATTGCGGCTCTCATGCTCCCCTGCCTACGCTTAAACCTCACCTCACGGTTTTGGCTCCAAGGCTGGGTACTGACTGTTTGCTAAACTTTATCAGATAGGGAGTTTCACCCTACTATATCTTTGGCGCCGAACTGGCGCTCCAACAAAATTACCGTCATTCTGAATCTGAGCCTTAAAGTCACGGCTGTCATAGGTATAGTAGCCCTCCGGATCGACATAGAGCAGATGATTAACAGCGCCATAGCTGTCCTTGCCTTCATGAGCAGAACCATCAAATAGATAGGCCAGAGACTCACCGTCTGTACCAAGGTCATCATTCACTGTCAATTTAGGATATCCATTTACCAGAGTTCCCTCAACGATTCCCTGATTAGGATCCGCATCTTGTGTCCAGCCATTTAACCCTGAACCACCATCCACATCCTTCGTTACAGTGCTTTTTGTTCCATCAATTACTGTCCCGGCATTGGCTGGCGAAAACTTAAAAACATGACCTTTATTTATTCCTATATTGTTGCCTTTACCAAGAAGATGCCCTTGCCTCCAATTTTCCGGTACTTCTGCATCATTGTACCAATAGCCCTCGTTCCAGGATCGTGCATACGATCCATCGAAGTTATACCAGTCAAATTTCCAGAACTCTACATCGTCGTGTATATGCCCGGGCCACTGATCTCTTTTTGCCGTGGTTTTCGTATCTTCAGACACATAATAATTGAACAGTTCAAAAGTCGTTCCCTGCGGATTCGAAATAGTCTGCACCGTGCCATCGGAATTATGAACTGCATCGGACTGGGCATCCGTCACCTTGATGTAAAAAACTTCGCCACTCTTCATCGTGATCGTTAGAAGTTCTTCACTTGCAAATGGCTTAAGCGCAATTAATACCCAGTCAGGCGCTGAATAATGATGAACATTCATAGCCAGAATATTTCCCGGACGGATATTTGACGCATATTGAATGCTCAGGTTATATTTTTCTTTAAGTTCTCCTGCAAAAGCATCCTCTTCCAGCCTGCCATTCCAGAGATATTCGGGATTTGTAAACTCTACGTCAGCAATATTCTCGATAAAGAGATCTTCATCTTCTTTGTCAAGAATCTCAAACTTCTCAATAATCTCCTTAAAACTAGTGGAATCGCCGCCTTCAAGGCTAAAAGCATACTCCTTTCCATTTATCTCAAACAGGAAGTCTATCGTGTACGCGACCGAATAGACAGAAAACCCATCCGTCCTGAAAGAAAATGCCGTTTTATCTTCAGAATGACCGACCAGTTCCATCATTTCCGGTCCTTCTTCAGAGAAGTGGACAACCGTCGGAAGCTCTTCCGCATTATCAGGCACATCCATCAGGCGTATATTAACAAGCACCTCCGCCTGCGGCTCAATCTTCTCTTCTCCGTTCCAGATCTGAATGTCAAATAGTCTGATATATTGATTGTTGTTCTCAGGTCCATCCTTTTCCACTTCTTCAAAAACATCAGGGCCGGCGGCGCTTTCATCTGCCGCTGTAGATGTATCGGCATCATCCGCAGACGCACTGTACTCATCATAGTTAACTTCCGCCGTGTCCTTCACAGCATCTGTTGTTTTCCTACAGTATTCTTTATATTTCTCGTCTTCCGGCAGAATTTCCCTGATTCTCAACTCCGCCCCATCCGGGATCTTCGCGTCTTCCCCGTACGTCACGGTGATTTCATAGGTTTCCCCGCTGGCGGTGAGCACGGTCTTCTTGAGCTGCGCGTCGGTGACGCGGATGTTGAACACTTCGCCCGTGTTCATCGTGACGGTCAGCATTTCTTCGCTGGTAAACGGTTGCATGCTAATCAGAGCCCAGTCACCTGCCGCTGCCGTCTGCGCATTAATCTGTGCAATCTTTTCTTCTGTCAGCTCAGCACTATACTGCACCTCTAGCCCGTTTTCTTCCTTTATTCCTCCTACTGTACTTTCTTCTTCAACCTTCCCGACCCATACAAGCTCGGGACTGCTGAACACCACACTCTCCACATCCGCCACAAACTGTATCGTCGCCTCACTGACTTTTACGTTATTCAGTGTGAGTGCCGTTAGCTCCTGCGAATTTATACCAGAGACTTCCATTGGTTTTTCAACACCCGAATACCCTGTATTTTCAGTGCTTTCGGTGTTTTCCTGGGTGTTATTTTCCCCATTTTCATCCTGATTATCTATGCTCGGCACTTCCCTGGGCAAGTAGGCATCGTCATTTCCCCCCGTTTTTACGACTCCAAGCGCCTCAATAAGCTCCGAAAGGCTGATAAATCCGCCTCCCGGGAGTGAAAACTCGTACATCCGTCCATCCACTTCCCAGTGGAAGTCCACCATATAACTGCGGAAATTTCCAGGCTGAGCAGCCAGAAGACGTCTCGCTTCCTCTTCCGCCTTCACATAGTCCTTGCACATCATATAAAGCTTTACCTTCTCAGAGATCAGGTCGGGCTTTAAAGAAGTTATCCCGCTTTTATCCGCATCTTCACACTTTCTCAAATAGATCAGTGCTGACTTTATATCCTGACGCATGCTGCAAATCAAGCCCAGCTGATAATAAAGCTTCGGCTTCACATCATCGGAGCAGCCTTTTTTTTCAGCTTCCACATAAGCATTGAAAGCATTCACATTATCCTTGTTAAAAAAGCAGGCGTTGCCGTAATTGTAAAAGTTATCTCCGCTGCCTGGGTCTACTTTTTTTGCGCGTCCGAAATAATCGAGAGCTTCTTCGAAACGATGAAGGGAAACACAGATGGCTCCGCCGATTGAAAGAGCATTCAGATCATCCGGATTTTTTTCCAGTAATTTCTTATACCACTTTAATGCTTCCTCATATTGCCCGTTAGAAAAGGCTATTTGCGCATTAAGACGCAATTCCTCTGTCTTATCCATCTATACCTCCGTTATATTTACTTTTTTGTAACAATATTCTTAATGACAATCGGTACCAGTTCATTTAACTTTTTATATGTAATGAAACGATGCCTGCCATCCCCCCCGAACACGTAATAATCTTTGTTTACGTAATTTACTTCTATGGGATTAACATTACCGCTATGGATATGATCTACAAATCCTGCTCTTGTGTGATTGGGTTTATTAGTCCAGAATCCATCCGGATTCATATACTCCTCTTTGTATAAATAAGTCCCTTCAATATCATCCGGACTCACATAATGAACTGTAGTATCATTCGTTGGTGTAAAGTTGTAATCTTTATAAGACGCATTGTTATACTGTGTAAAGTCGTCGTAGTGCTTTCCCTTTACATAATAATTTCCATCGTTGCCTTTTGCAGTAGGCACCGCATTATCGAAATCAGGTACATCATTTGTTTTCGGAACCGTATTATTTGGCGGTACTGTATTGACCGGATTCTTGTTTGCGTTTACAAATTTCACCGGGTCAATATGCTTAATAGTGTTGTAAAGATTTCCTATCGAATAAACAAAATTGGAAATCCCGCTTACTATATTAAATGCCATCTGGAAACCGTTGAACACCGGATTGTCTATCTCAGCCCATGTGTCAACCACATTCAGGGTACTTGCCGCAACAGTAGATACGACAGCTGTAACGGCAACTGCGGTACTAATCGCGGCAGCGGTTCCGGCAGAAACACCAAGGGCTGCCAGCAGCGGTGCCAGGGCAGCCCCGCCGGTTGCTACAACGGCTGCAATTGCCGCAATTGCACCTACTACGATTACTATCGTATCGATTACTTTCTTATGTTCTTTGTAAAAACTGACGGCGCTGTTCCAGAGTTTCTTTAACGAATCTTTGGTCCAGTCCCAGGCTTCCTTTGCTCCCTCTTTGACCTTCTCTCCTGCGTCACCCAGCCATGTATAGACTTTCTCGTACCATTGGAGCTGCGTATCGATTACAAAAGCCGGCCGCAGCCAGGGATTGACGCGATAGAATTCATCCCGGTTCTGATTGACCAGCGTTTCGACCTGTTCATCTACCCGAACCGCCAGGTCCAAGAAATCCGTCGTTTTTGTCTGCACATCTATGGCATCGGTATGCTTCTGGTTTTCGGCACTGATGCGGGCATTAATGTCTTCCACTGCACCGGAAAGGCTGCCGACGCCTCCATTCAAGGCATAGGTAGCGTCTCTGACCGCCGTAAAGCTGGAGATCACATCTTCTGTCCTCTCTGCGAAGGCAGACATATCCGATTGAAAATCGCTGACAGCTAAACTTCCTCCCAGGCCGCCGGCGCTGATTTCTATGCGCATTCGAGGTTTCCTTTCCGAGATGATCTATTAAAAAAGTACAATCCGTTATATATGCCTGTAAAAAAATTAATACATATATTTATGGTAATGATTCATATTATAAGCACAGGAATTCATAGTCTTTTTCAGAGAAGACTGGGCAGAATTGCAGGCTCTTATCTGACTGGAAAGGGAGCTGATCTGACCGGAAAGATTTGAAATCTGCGTTTTCAGGTTCTGAATATCCGTTTCCAGCTTTGTCTTCTCTGACTTGTAGGCAGAAAGAGCCGCCGAGGAATGGCTTTCCTCTGCTACGCTCTTTGTGTGGAATGCATCCGCAAGGTTTGCCGTACTCCCGCCTTCCGTCAGCTTGATGCTCTTGCGATAGCTGTTATCGGCTTTCTGAACAGCCTTCTCCGCCTTTGTTATGCTTCCCGGAACATCTGTGCTGAACCAGCCGCCGGAGCCTTCCAGCATTTTAATGATCTTGACGATGCCTTCAAGCCGCTGTTCAAAATTCATCTTGTCCGTCCTGCATTGGTTCAGCTGACTCTCAGCCGCACTTTTCTGAGAAATCAGATTATTTTCCTGATTCACAGAAGCATTATAGGAATTAACAGCAGAATTATATTTATTTTTATTATTTGTATATTGTTCTGTCGCTTCTTCCTGCGAGGGATTAAACCAGGGCATTCTTCATCCTCCGGGTTTTCTGTATGATTATGACATCGATAATAGAATAAAAGTCCATCAAATTGTCTATATTTTTCAAAAAATAAAGATAGAATTAAAAAAATTTACTACTTTACTATATCACAGTAACTGTATTTCTTCCATCCGTTTTGGTATTTATCACCAAAAAAGGCGAAGCTATTTTCCTTACGGAAGCAGCTTCGCCTTCAAATTCTTTTTATTCTATGATTTTGTATAATGGTCTCTGGCTGCTCAATGAATAAACATGGCGTCCCCGAAGGAGAAGAACCTGTATTTTTCTTTTACGGCTTCTTCATAGGCATGCATGATCTTGTCCTTGCCTGCAAAGGCGGAAACCAGCATGATCAGGGTGGATTCCGGCAGGTGGAAGTTAGTGATCAGGGCATCCATGATCTTGAATTTGTAGCCGGGATAGATGAAGATATCCGTCCATCTGCTCTCAGCCCGGAGGATACCGTCCTCTCCTGTTGCGCTTTCCAGAGTCCTGCAGCTGGTCGTACCGACGCAGATGATGCGTCCGCCTGCTGCTTTTGTATCATTGATCAGCTTGGCCTGGTCTTCTTCTACAATATAGAGCTCAGAGTGCATGTGATGCTGGGTAACGTCATCGACCTTGACCGGACGGAAGGTTCCCAGTCCTACATGCAGGGTGACGTGGGCGATTTTTACGCCCATATCGGAAATCTCCTGCAGGAGTTCTTTCGTAAAATGAAGCCCTGCGGTCGGTGCCGCAGCGGAACCGTCGTTCTTGGCATATACGGTATTGTATCGGCTGCGGTCCTTGAGCTTATGGGTAATGTAAGGCGGAAGCGGCATCTCTCCCAGCTTGTCCAGGATTTCTTCGAAAATCCCTTCGTATTCGAACTGAATGAAGCGGTTGCCGTCCTCACCGATGTCAACGACGGTGCCCTTGAGCAGGCCTTCGTCTCCAAAATGAAGAACGGTGCCGACCTTGCATTTTTTGCCGGGCTTTACCAGCGTTTCCCAGATATTGTCCTTGCGGCGTACAAGAAGCAGGACCTCGATCAAGGCTCCTGTTCCCTCTTTGACACCGTAAAGGCGGGCAGGGATCACCTTTGTATTATTGATGACCAGGCAGTCGCCCGGATGCAGGTACTCTTTTATGTTGTAAAAATGACGATGCTCGATATCTCCTGTCTCTTTGTCCAGAACCATGAGGCGCGAGGAAGATCGGTCCTCCAGCGGATCCTGGGCGATCAGTTCCTTGGGCAGGTCATAATAAAAATCTTTTGTGGATAATCCCATTCTAATCCTTCACTTTCTTTATACTTCTCATCTTTCCCGGTACTTTTTCAGCAGATTTTATAGCAGATCCCAGATCGACTCTTTGCTTACCGGAAAACACTCTTTTATTTGTCGAAGCTCGGATAAAAGTTCGAATAATATTTCTTCGGATAATAGACCTGATCTTCTGCGGTCAGGACTGCTTTGCCGTCCTTGACGTCCACGATGCTGACTGCACAGTTCATGGGAACGCCGCTGTGCCAGTAGTCGTTTTTGTCCTCGTAGACATAGTGAAGAAGGGCGCGGGAGCAGCAGCCGTGGGTAGAAACCAGGATGGTCCTGTCTTTATTGTCCGGCTTCTTTATGATGTCGTGCCAGAAATCCTCTGCCCGGTTTATGACGTCCTGAATGGATTCTCCGCCTTTTGGCGGCTGGTAATTGTAAGGATCGTCATGGAAATCCTTGAATTCATCCAGATCGATCTCCGCCTTATCGGGCATGATCGATTTGCCTTCCCAGATGCCAAATCCAATCTCCTGGATCCGGTCATCAAAGATCAGGGGAATGTTCCTCCCGCGGAGCATAATCTCCGCTGTATGTCTGGCGCGGGTAAGAGGACTGCTGTAACAGAGGTCGAAGGGAACATCCTTGAGGGCTTCTGCCGTCATTTCAGCAAGAAGCACGCCCGTTTCCGTCAGGTCCGCCCCGCTCTGGCCCTGCAGGCGGCGTTCCTTATTCCAGATTGTTTCACCGTGACGCATGATATAGACTCGCATGACTCACACCTTCTCTACTTCTAAAGTTTTCCGGACTTTTTATTTTACAAGAGATCAAATATCAGCCGGAATGTTTTGACCATATGAATGCAGCAGAACTGCTGCTCTTTTGGTATAGTTCCTGGAACTGCTGATCTTCGCTTATTGTTTCTTCAGCTCGGATTCTTACAGCAGTGGTTCTCACAGGTTTTCTATTCTACTACATGCGAAAACCGCTGCCAAGGTTCAGCAGCGGTTTTTCGTCGATTTTTATACATTCTGCAGATCAGCTTCTCAGCTTGATCTTCAGGCTCTCGAGACCGTTCATGATCTTCTTCATAGCCTTGCTGATATCTTCCTCCTGAAGGGTTTTTTCCTTGGAACGGAAGGTCAGGCTGTAAGCCATGGACTTGAAGCCCTCCTCGATCTGGTCGCCTTCATAGATATCGAAGAGCTTGAGGCTCTCGAGGTCCTTGCCGCCTCTCTGGCGGAAGATTGCTTCGATCTCGGCTGCGGTAACCTCATGCGGTACGACCATGGACAGGTCGCGGTTGACTGCCGGGAATTTGGCAATGCCCTCATACTTGCGGTCGAAGGATGCCAGAGGCAGGATATTGGGCAGGTCGAGAACAGCCAAATAGGTGCGTTCTCCAATATTGTAGTTTTTCTGGACCTGCGGATGAACCTCGCCCAGGCAGCCTACGTTCACGCCATTATAAATAATCTGAGCCTGGCGTCCCGGATGCAGGAAGGAAAGCTTTTCGGAAGGATCATAGCTTACCAGTCCCTTCATGCCGATCTGGGAGAAGAACTCTTCGACAACGCCTTTCAGGTCGAAGAAATCACCGGCGCCGTACATACCCAGGGTGAACTTCATTCTTTCGTCGGGAAGTTCGGTCAGCGGCAGGGCATGTGGCAGATAAACATTGCCCAGTTCATAGAGCTTAACGCCCTTGTTTCTTCTGTTGTAGTTGGTTGAAAGAGACGTGAGCATTCCGTTAACGGAGCTGGTCCTCATGATAGAGAAGTCTTCTCCTAAGGGATTGCTGATCCTGATCGCCTGTCTATGCACATCGTCTTCCGGCATCAGAAGCTTGTCGAATACCTTGGGGCTCTCGAAGGAATAGCAATACCCCTGTGAAAAACCGCAGTATTCTGCAACGTCTCTTGCTTTAGCTTCAATCCGGTTCTTGAAGGAAAGCTTGCCCGTCGTTGCCTCGCCTCTTGGAAGCGTGGTCGGGATGTTATCGTAACCGGAAAAACGGGCTACTTCCTCAGCCAGGTCGCAGGTTCTGTGAATGTCCTGACGGAAGGTCGGCGCTACGATCTCGTTTGTTTCTTTATCATATTCGAGCTCTACCAGCTTCAGATAAGCAAGCTGTTCTTCCGGTGTAAAATGCGTACCCAGGAGGGCATTGATCTTATCCGGCTCAAATTTCACGCGGGACGGGACGTTTTTCTCAGGATAGACGTCAACTGCTCCGCCTACGACCTCACCGGCACCGAACTCTTCTACCAGCTGGCAGGCGCGGTTGATGGCTTCCATAGCTGTATTGGGATCCAGTCCCTTGTCAAACTTGCCGGAAGCGTCGGTCTGATGTCCGATCCGTTTGGAAGAAAGACGGATGTTGGTTCCGTCGAAGCAGGCTGCCTCGAACAGCATGTTGTGGACGTCGTCCGTGATCATGGAATTCTGTCCGCCCATGATTCCCGCAAGTCCGACCGGCTTCTCTGCGTCGTTGATCATGAGGATATCGTGGTCCAGGGTATATTCCTGACCGTCCAGGGTGATGAATTTCTCTCCGTCTTTGGCGCGGTCCACGATGATCTTTTTTCCGGCAATCTTGTCCAGATCGTAAGCATGCATGGGCTGGCCGTACTCTTCCATGATGTAGTTGGTAATATCGACCAGGTTGTTGATGGGACGGATGCCGTTGGAAGCCAAGCATCTCTGCATCCACTTGGGTGAGGGAGCCAGGTGCACGTTCTTGACGACGCGGGCAACATAGCGCTTGCAGAGGTCATTTGCCTTTACTTCAACAGAAATATAATCGTTTACATCCTCGCTGTTACCGGTTTCCGGAACAACGGGTTTATGGAATTCCTTGCGGAAGGTTGCGGCAGCTTCACGGGCAATGCCAATGACGCTGTAGCAGTCTACACGGTTGGAAGTGATCTCATATTCAATGTTGGCGTCATGAAGACCAAGGGCTTCAATGGCATCGTCGCCCGGCTTTACGTCACCGTCCAGAAATTCATAAAGTCCATTTTCCGGAGCTTCCGGATAGAATTCTCTGGAGGAGCCCATCTCTTCGATGGAGCACATCATGCCGTGGGAGGGTACGCCGCGCAGCATGCCGTCCTTGATCTCAATGCCGCCTTCGACCATCTTGCCGTCGTGGCCGCCCGCTACTCTTCC
>JAXJVN010000019.1:0-19365 GCA_036308545.1 Eubacterium sp.
CCGCGTTTCACGCTCCCACAATCTGCCCTGATATTCGGAATTCGCGGGGCCCCTGCCCCACTTCTTCCTCATATCGGGGCGTGCCAATAAGTCATTCACCCACTGGCAAGCAAGCTTGCCGTGTGTGATGACTTTTGGCACTGGTATCATAAATATTCAGCAAATCCATTGAAAGTATTCCAATGGAAAAAAGATGCTTCTCAAACTCCATATTTCTTCTTTCGGAACCCGGTCCTTAAGGCTTGTCGGGAAGGGCACGCCGGTTATTGTCGGGAAGTGCAGGCTTTCGACTGCCGGGAAGTTCATTCCCGCGTCCTTCTGCCAGAGCCAGATAATCCGGTGCATAATCCCGGACCCACTCCAGAATACGGGTCCGCATCCCTTCGACATCCAGAACGCCATAGGCAAATCCCTTACGGACCAGCTCGGCAGGCAGGATATCGTCGTACTTATCAAATACGGGTACTTCTTTAGGATAGACCAGCTCCATAGGGTCGAGGGGCTTCCCGATTTCATCAGCCAGAATCCGGAAAAAGTCTGTTTCCGTTACTTTCATGCTGAACTGGATATAGTAAGGCCGGACAGAGTTGAACCCTTTTAATCCCAGACGGTCTTTGCAGCGCAATCTTAAAAAACGTTCCAGAGCCAGGAAGGCATAGCTGCCCAGCCAGGGGAAGAGACAGTAAATATTGCCGCCAAGTGGAATCAGAGCCTTGTCCAGTATGTCCGAAAGACGGGCGGATTCCCTGGCTGCCGCAAGCCTTGCGGAGGCGTTTTTCATGAGATAAGGATAAGCCGTCTGCTCTCGCAGAGCCTGGCGCATACGCTCCAATATCTTTGTCTGGATATCGCCGGGCTCATCTCCGAAGTAAGCGGGAACCTTTCCCTTGACCATATGGCAGTAGACCATGTGATGGATACGGTCTACTTCCTCCACCGTCCATACATGACCTGCAATGGCAATCTTGTCTCCGATTGGCGGCGGCTTGACAATGGTACCGATCTCTGTTGATTCACTCCGCACGTGGTATTCCTCGTTCTCCTGGAAAACGGCAAAGAACTTGAAGGAATTCGTGATCCGTTCTCCGGAAAGACCGACAATTAGACCGCCGTTTTCAGTAATCTGAATGTGGTCAATCCGGATCAGATGGTGCAGAAGAACGCGAAAATCATCCTGACTTATCCCCTGAAAGTAAGAGAGGGACAGAACCCTGGAAGCCAGTTCCGCAGGGGTCATTTCGCCTCCGGAAGCCAGGGTGCTCATAGTCTGGTGGTAGAGGAGGCTGTAGGGCAGCCTGCCCTTCCTGGGACCTTCAACCCAGCGCTCTTCCAGATAAAGCTGGACCAGGGCAATGCCCTGCAAAAGCTTCCAGGGAATGGTTTCAGGTAAAAGCGCGCGGGCTTCTTCGTGTTCTTCTCTTATGACGAACCACATTTCAGCAGGGGCGCCCCTCCTTCCGGTACGTCCCATCCTCTGCAGAAAGGAAGATACCGTAAAGGGAGCATCAATCTGAAAGGCACGTTCCAGCTTTCCGATATCGATGCCGAGTTCCAGCGTTGAAGTCGTGCATGTAGTTAGGTACTGATCGTCGTCCTTCATGGCCTCCTCAGCGGTTTCCCGGTAGGAGACAGAAAGATTGCCATGATGGATGAGAAAACGGTCCGGTTCGTGGTTATATTCGCAGTAGGCGCGGAGAGTTGTAGTAACAGCCTCGCACTCTTCTCTGGAATTTGAGAAAACCAGGCATTTTTTTCCGCGGGTATGTTCGAAAATATAAGCCATGCTGGGGTCAGCTGCTGCGGGAGCTTTATCTGTTTTTTCAGTGAAAGGAGCCCCGCCGGGAACCAGTCCTACCTCTTCCGTGTTGACGGCGGCTCCTGCAGCTGAATTATTTTTCTTTGCAGATTCTGTATAATCCATATCCGGAGCAGATTCATCTGCCCTTGATCCGGCTTTTGAAGCAGCAGAATTTTTACGAAAATCTGAGGCGGATTCTGACTCTTCTGTCGGTTCCCCGACTGTGAAAGCCAGAGCCTTGGCGTCAACCTCAGAAGCCTGGGGCGGCGTCAGATAGAAATGTTCCATGGACAAGCGCCATTCCTGACCTTTTGCCTGTATTTTCGGAATAACGCAGTCTCTGCCGCTGCCTGCTGAGAGAAAACGGCCTGCAGCTTCCGGATCACCGATCGTAGCAGACAAACCGATCCTTCTGGGGTTGACTCCTGCCAGGCGGGACAGGCGTTCGATCAGACATAAAGTCTGACCGCCGCGATCGCCGCGGAGCAGGGAATGAATCTCATCAATGACCACGTAGCGAAGGTCACCGAAAAGCCTGGGAATTTCAGAATGACGTCGCATGACCATAGCTTCCAGGGATTCCGGCGTGATCTGAAGAATGCCGGAAGGATGCTTCATCATCCGCTTCTTATGGGAGGCAGAGACATCACCGTGCCAGTGCCAGACTGGAATTTCAGCTTCCTCGCAGAGATCGTTAAGCCGTATAAACTGATCGTTGATCAGAGCCTTTAAGGGAGCAATATAAATGCAGCCTATCGATGCGGGCGGGTTCTCCCAGAATTCTGTCAGAATGGGAAAGAAAGCCGCTTCTGTCTTGCCGGAAGCAGTAGATGCGCAGAGCAGGACGTTCTCTTCCGTGTTGAAGATTGCATCTCCTGCAGCTACCTGAATCCCCCTGAGGGACTGCCAGTTATTGTCATAAATAAAGTTCTGTATAAAAGGAGCGTAGCGTTCAAAAATATCCATTATTTCGTGGTCATTCGATTAGTCGGTTTTTAACGGTATCAGAGCTTAAAGGAAGCAAACTGGTCACTGGGCCGGTCACTGACAGCATCGGATTTGGCATAGCTGAATGCATCAGAATTCAGAAGCTCGGATACGGACGTGTTTGGATTCTGATAGAGGATATCCAGGAGCTCGATAAAGTCCCGGATGACTTCACGCGGTGTGATGTTGGAATCGGCGCCGATTCTGCCATATTCGATTTTTATGAAGTCGACCAGGTCCGAGTCCGTGATGGTTTTTTCATATTTATAAAGTCCGGCGTGAAGGTCGGCCAGCTTCTCAGTCAGAATCAGCATTTCTTCACTGGAGAGAGGTTCCAGGCGGATGACCGGTGCCAGCAGATCGCGCGCCCCTTCTTTTGAAAATTTTCCTTCTGCCAGGCGGGAACGAAGAGCTTCATAGCTATAGACGCCGCGTCGCTTATCTTCCATGCACTGAGGAGTTCCGCACATGATAATGCCCAGGTACTGCGCTTTTCCCTGCAGGGTATCGTTATACATAGTGAGAATCTTTTCATAATTGTTATTCCTGGTGATGCTGTTGGGAATCTTGTAGATATTAACCAGCTCGTCAATCAGGATCAGCATGCCGGAATAACCTGCTTTGCGGAAAAAGGAGGCAAAAAGCTTGAGGTAATCATACCAGTCGTCATCGGTAATGATGACCGTGACCCCCAGCTCCTGCCGGGCTTCCGTTTTCGTTGCGTATTCTCCCCGGAACCATTTGGCAACCTTTGCCTTTGTTTCGTCGTCACCGTCGATATAAGAACGGTAGTAGAGGGAAAGCAGGCGGGCAAAATCAAAGCCGTGGACTAATTCACTTAAGGAACGGATGACCTGATAGATCTGCTTCTCCACTTCAGCGGCAAAAGCCGGGTCACTGGGTGTTAAACCGGTTTCGGCAGCAGTATCCGTCTGCACACTGGAGATCCAGCGGTCCAGGACCAGGGTAAGCGCTCCTCCTTCCGGACGGGTTTTGGTTGACAGGTTGCGAATCAGTTCCCGGTATGTTGCCAGTCCCTGCCCCTTGGTCCCCTGCAGTCTTCGTTCGGGAGAAAGGTCGGCGTCAACGACGATGAATCCTTTATCCATGCAGTAATTGCGGATAGTCTGCAGAAGGAAGCTCTTGCCGCTTCCATAGCGGCCTACGATAAATCGGAAGGAAGCACCGCCTTCTGTAATCAATTCTACGTCGTGCAGCAGGGCATCAATCTCGTTCCTGCGTCCGACGGTAATATAGGGCAGTCCGATCCTGGGAACAACGCCGCCCTTAAGGGAATTCAAGATTGCCTGGGCAATCCTGCGGGGAACCTTCTGGGCGTCCTTCTGTATTTTATTTTCTGCTTTTGATTCTACTGATGAAAAATCCAATTGTTCATTCCTCTGATATATATGATATTCCCGGTTATACCGGACAGTTTGGTTTCAGACAGCTAATATTTAATGATGACCGAATAAACAGGTGAAAAAAATCTTATTTT
The DNA here is from genome assembly GCA_036308545.1 of Eubacterium sp. GTDB lineage: Bacteria > Bacillota > Clostridia > Lachnospirales > Lachnospiraceae > Bilifractor. The sequence goes on from JAXJVN010000019.1 coordinate 4,284, forward strand.
GTCAAGCTTTCGATAAAGAGTGCTGTCAGCTCAGCAGGCTGCGAAGATCATCGATATAATCTTCTATCAAAACCGGCTGGTCGTTATCCATGTCAATGACCGTATCCTGAAATTCGTTGTAGAGCTTCTCGTTGATAGAATCGCAGAGGACGGAAACCATGAGATGGCTGGTACGGGTATAGTCTTGCCAAGGTTTTCCTGCCAGCAGCAGTTTCAGGAAGGATACTTCATCAGGCGTAAGCGCGTATGGAGTATCCGAGGATTCAGGTGCCTTTCGGATGCCTGCCGCAGAATCCTCTGCAGATTCTGCAGGCGTATCATCGACAGCATTTGATACAGATACACTATGCAAAGTGGCAGACGCTTGAGCTCTATCAGGATTTTGAGCAGCTTTAGGAAGCGGTGCGTGAGCAGGAACATCGCTGAAGGAAACCGAATTTTCAGACGCATCACCAAAATCTGCCGCTTCTTCTGTTCCTTCCAGCAGCTGGTCGCGGGTATAGTCAGCATCTTCCCGGATTCCGGACAGGCGGGAAAGATCGATATGAACCTTGGGACGTGCAGCTTCAGCCAGTTCCTGCTTGTAATTTTCAATGACCTCCGCAATCAGTTCCTGAATGGCAGGACTGTACATCTGTTTCTTCAAAGGGGGACGGATGTCAAACGCGTCGCGCATCTGGCGATCGCTTTCCCGAAGGATTGCGTTGAGCTCTGTGGGCTGAGAGCCGGATGACATATAGCGCTCACAGGTCCAGCGGCCATTGTGACGGCGATAAGTTCTGGCAGTCCCGATGGTGTAGCTGTAATCTTCCTCGGTCCCGCGCTCCAGATAGAGAGCAGACTCAAACATGCGGTAGGGGTATTTCTCCTTCAGGCCGAAAATCCTTTGGGCAAGCGTTCGGTAGTAGTGCTCCTGGTAAAAATCCGAAAGCCTGCCATAAATTCCTGCAATGAGCTTTATGCAGTCCTCCGGCTTTTTCTTATAAAAAACGGACTTCTGCAGCTGATAACCGGCGACCTGACAAAGTGCTTGAAAGATTTCTTCCGGCTCTTTTGAGGCATAATGGTTCAAAGTATCCAGAGATTCATCTGAACCAATCAGGGAACTGAAGTAGCGGAGAGCATCTTCCTGCGGCAGGTTATAGCAGATGATGTAGTCCCGGATCCATTTGGTACGGAAGAGATGAAGGCGGGGATAGGCTTCGGAATAATAGGATATGACATCTTCCAGCGTCTTCAATCCCTGACGCGGGTCTTCATAACCGATTTTATTTATAATTTCATAGAGGTACAGAAAAACGAAAGATGCCGGGCATTCCGTATAATTTCCTTGTCTGAGCCTTGTGCGCCAGCCGAAATAACCGCGCAGCTGCTCAGCGTTCATATTCTGGTAGAAGGGAAAGTACTGATTAAACTCTCCTGTATAGACGTAATCATCCTCATAAGCGGACATCATGCAGGCCTGGCGGTAGAAAGCGGTCGGCTTCCGCATAGGAGCCAGGTCGCGCCGGTCGAAGGTATCAATCAGCATTTTCAGCATGTCCGGTATCGGAACATCTCGGCCGGGGGAAGCAGGCTGCCAGTCGGAGAAGGTTCCGTTATTCTTGCCGGCAGAAAATTCCCATTCGCTGGTCCGGCGTCCAAAATCCAGCCCGTTTTTCGGCGGACGCAGGGATCCTCTGTCCGGAAAGGACTTTCCGGAAGAAAAATGAGAAGAAGCTGTTCCGGTGCGGAATTGTTCAGAAGAGGACTGAGCTAAGTCTTTCTGCTGAAGGGAATCTCTTCTGGGAATCGGGGTATCAGAGTAGATTCGGTCTTCCATTGTTCTGTTGTGCTCATCTTTTTTATCCATGAGAATCAGTATAACATTATCTCATGCATATTTCTTACGAATGGGCAGAAAAATATTGATAAAAAATATAAAAAGGTATTAAGAAATCGGACGAAATGAATTCAGGAAATCCTGCATATCCTTTGGGAAATCAGACTCAAAATGCAGGATTTCTCCCGAAATCGGATGGGCGATTTCCAGCATGCAGGAATGCAGAGCCTGCCTGGGCATTCCAGGGATACCGTCCGGATTATACAGGGTATCTCCTGCAAGAGGATGCCCGATTGCAGCCATGTGGACCCGGATTTGGTGTGTACGGCCGGTTTCAAGCTGAAGCCGGACAAGAGAGACTGTTTCTTTTTTTCTTAAAGTATCAGCGTTATCAGCATTCTCAACTGCTGTGATCGTACGGGAATAGTGGCCCAGAGTGGTGAAGTGGGTAACGGCAAGGTCACCTCTTTCAAAGTCCACACAGCGTTCAATCAGCGATCCTTCTTTTCTGGCTATAGGCAGATTGATGGTGACGGAGGGCGGGGTAAGACCTTCTGCGATTGCCAGATAGGTACGGACGAAAAGGGTATCTTTCCGGTCAGAGTGAAGATTGGTTCCCAGGATAGAAGCTGCCAGAGCATTTTTTGCCAGAACCAGGATGCCGGTCGTGTCACGGTCCAGGCGGTTGACGCAGCGGAAGACATATGGCTGGCCTTTCTGCTGATAATACCAGGCGACACCGTTCGCCAGGGTGTCAGCCGGATGACTGATGGCAGGATGAATCGCAATACCTGCGGGCTTGTCCACAATCATGATGTCCTCGTCCTCATAGAGAATGCCGAATGGAATCGGGGCGGGTATGATATGCTCCGATGGCTCGGTGTCGGTCAGGCGGATTGTAAGAAGATGTCCGTCTTCAAGGACATGGTTCATATAAACGGGCACGCCGTCCAGCAGGACCGCCTGTGGATCCGGCTTCATGGTCCCCAGGATATGGCGGGAGTAGCCGCGCAGGCGAAGAAAGGATCGTATCGTCTGCCCGGCATCATCTCTTGTAATGCTGTAATTCAAAATACGCTGCATAGTATTCATCTTTTTTCATTTTGCCCTATGATTCAGTCAGATTCTGAAGCTATTTTATCAGCTTTTCCAGAACATAGCGATCATAGATCAAAGCAGGTTCCGTTCATTCCAGGATTACAGCAGATTCCGTTCACACCAAGATTACAGCAGACGTTCCTTTACAGGTGATAAACAGATTTCGCATATCCCCTTCGAAATTGCCAGCGGAATGTGGTCGTCGAAGCTGTAGATGGAAATATCGTCGCCGACTTCTTCATCCAGAAGATAGACGATTACCCTTTGCTTTTCCGGATCCAGGATCCAGTATTCCTTTACACCTGCAGCTGCATACTTGGAAAGCTTAACAATCATATCTCTTTTCCTGGAGGAAGGAGATATGACTTCTGCCAGAAATTCAGGGGCACCGAAGAGGCGCTTCTTTGTATTCAGCGCAGGATCGCAGGCAATGATGACATCCGGCTGCACCATGGTTCGGTTATCTTTGTCCAGCTGGACGTCCAGCGGCGAAATATAAGGGTAGCATGGAGCGTTATGTCCTTCCACGCAATTCATAAAAAGATGATACAAATAACCGGCAATAATCTGATGATTAATTGAAGGAGCATCCATCTCAATGAGCATCCCATCAATCAACTCATAGCGTTTATCATCCGGAAGAGCCAGATAATCGTCGATCGTATATTCTCCTTGCTTTTTCGAGCCGAAAATTGCTTGGCCTGAAAGAGCAGAGCTTCCGTCAGTCCCATAGCTCACAGAATCCTCTGCGACGCGGTCGGCAATTCCGGCATTTTCTGTTTCAGGGATGGGATTTTGATATAAGTGTCGATTCTGATATTCCTGCGGCTTTTCAAGAATGGCAGTCAGACGCTCGATCGTATCCCTGCGGGGGTGCTTTGTCTGGCCGCTGAAAACCTTCTGCAGGGTACCGAGCGGCACACCGGACAGTTTCGAAAGCTGTTCCAGAGAATATCCTAGTTCACGTTTTCTTGCTTTCATTTCTTCTAAGGTCATAGAACTTGATTTCCTTTCCGAAAAAAAACTGTACCCGGCTGCCTGCTCAGTCTTATAAAATATGCGGCAGCATTCCTTAACAGCAGGTGCCCGAAGACGTTGACTGAAAAATCACACCATAAAAATACCATAATAAATCCATTAAGTCAATGCCAAAAGTACAAAATGGATTTAATGGATAATATATGGAAATATAATGGATTTTAATACAAACGTCATGAGGATAAGGCAGAAAAACAAAAGATCCGCAAAGGTGAAAAGTCAGCGCTCAACTGAAAAGATTGCAAAAGTGAAAAGATAACGTTCAATCGAAAAATTCAGGAAAAATTTCTGTAAAAATACCTTAAAATGTAATAAAATAATTACTATAACTGTGCGTTATCTGACAACACGAAAATTATAATTTTTTTGAAATGCCGGGTTAGAGAGGCAGCAGACAGAATAAAATCGAATCAATTCAAAAAAGGGGGAACGTATCATGCTTAAAGAATTTATCAAGGCGGACGCGCCGGACGCGGAGCAGGTAAAGAAAGAGGTTGAAGCGGCAAGAGAAAAGCTGGCGGCTTATTCCATGAAGATCAAGGAAGCCAAGCTTCCGATCATGGTTATTTTTGAAGGCTGGGGCTCTGCAGGAAAGGGCAGTATCCTGGGCAAGGTCATCCGTGAGCTGGATCCCAGGTTCTTTGAAGTCAAGACCATGGCTCCGGCAACAGAAGAAGAGAAACGCTATCCCTTCCTCTACCGCTATTTTAAGGAAATTCCGGAAGGCGGAAAGTTCAAGTTCTTCGACCGCTTCTGGATGGAGGAAGTCGTAAAAGGTCTGATGGAAGGCCAGATCAGTGAGGATGAGTATCAGAAACGCATCCGCGAGATCAATACGACCGAACGCCAGCTGATTGACAATGGCTACCTGATCATGAAATTCTTCTTCCAGATCGATAAGAAAGAGCAGAAGAAGAGACTGAAAGCTCTGGATAATGATAAGAATACAAGCTGGCGGGTCACAAAGGCAGACTGGGCAGAAAACAAGAAGTACGACCGGTATCTGGAAACATATGACCGTTACCTGACCGATACCAATCGTGCCGCTGCTCCCTGGTATATTATCGATTCTGGTGATAAGAAATGGGCGGAACTGCAGGTCCTTAATTATCTGAATCAGGGAATCGATACGGCACTCAAGAACCACTCCATCGCCGTGCCGATTCCGCAGAACGTTTTCCGCCTGGAGAAGATTCCCAAACTTGCAGACGTTGACGTAAACAAGACTTATGATCCGGATAAATATAAGGAAGATCTGGATGCTCTTCAGAAACGCCTGAAGGAACTTCATTATGAACTTTACCGCAAGAAGATCCCGGTCATCATCGCTTATGAAGGATGGGACGCTGCCGGAAAAGGAGGCAACATCAAGCGGATTACGGGAGGACTGGATCCCCGAGGTTACGTCGTACAGCCCATTGCTTCACCGGAGCCGCATGAGAAAAACCGCCACTATCTGTGGCGCTTTTGGACCCGCCTGCCCAAGACCGGCCATGTCACCATTTTTGACCGTACCTGGTACGGGCGCGTCATGGTTGAACGGCTGGAAGGGTTCTGCAGTGAGAACGACTGGCAGAGAGCCTATAATGAAATCAATGAATTTGAGAGAGACCTGACGGACTGGGGCGCAGTCATTATCAAGTTCTGGGTCCAGATCGATAAGGATACCCAGCTTGCCCGCTTCACCGAGCGTCAGAATACACCTGAAAAGCAGTGGAAGATCACGGATGAAGACTGGCGGAACCGGGACAAATGGGATTTGTACGAAAGCGCGGTTGATGAAATGCTGCAGAAGACCAGCACATCCTTCGCTCCATGGCATATACTGGAATCCAACGATAAAAAATATGCTAGAATTAAAGCACTGAGGATTGTCGTTGATGCGATTGAAAAAGCATGTAAAGAAAGGGATTAATGAGCGTGATCATTGATTATGACTGCCCCGTCTGCGGATGGAAAGGGCAGGTAGAAGCGGAAGAGGGCGAACGGATCCACTGCCCGGCCTGCCTGGCGTCTGTCCACGAGATGAATGAGGATGAAATTGAGTGCGGAGGCACTTACGAACCGGTCAGTCTGTGGGTGAAGGATGATAAGGAAATGGAGCTGATCCTCCGCTGCAGTTTCTGCGGCCATATGGTAACCTCACCTGTCAGGGAGAAGGACAATCCTGTCCGGATTCTGGAAATTGCGGCACAGCCTCTGGCAAATCCGCCCTTTCCTGTGGAGAGAATCAAAGAACTGACAAAGCTGATGGGGGGAAGAGGAGAAATCCGCTGGCCCAAGGGAAAAGAATGAATAGGGAAAATAAGAAGAGAAAATACGATAAACGTTATTATATGAAGCATCCGGCGACGGATTCCTTTACCTGCAAGGGCTGCGGATGGCCGGTCGTATCTTATGGGGCGGGCAGCAATCATCGCAACCACTGTCCTAATTGTCTGACCAGTGTCCATGTAGATGAAAGACCCGGGGATAGGGCTTCTGAATGTCATGGAAGAATGGACCCCATTGGCGTATGGGTGCGGGAAGATGGAGAGTGGGCCATCATCCACCGCTGCAGGATCTGCGGAAAGCTCAGCTCTAATCGCATCGCAGCGGACGATAATCCTATGAAGCTGATGGCGATTGCCATGAAGCCATTTACCAGCCGTCTGCTGAATCCCGATGACCTGGAAGACCTGATTAAGGGTATGGAAGGTGAATATTAATCTGCGGCTTTCCGCTGAAGCACGGCCTATTTCTGTTATCGATGCGAAAGCAGAACCGCCCTGATGTGCAGGCACATCAAGGCGGTTTTGCTTTGCAGCCGGATTTAAGATTGTACGTGATAAATCCTACGCGCTTGTTTGCAACAGGATTTATCACTAAAATTATTAGCACTCACCACTTGACAGTGCTAACAACAAGTGCTATAACATAATCAGACGGAAGGAAAAGAGATCGAAGGATGACCGGAAACAGGCTAAGATGACAGCCGCCGGCAGGGTCTTCCGGTTGAAATTCCAAAGTCGAAGAACGTATTTATTACATAGGTTTGAACCCTACAGCTCATAGCTGTGATTCAAAAAAAGAGGTCGTGCACGAGACAAGGAGCCGCGCGCACCGCGGATGCATGCATCTCACGCACCGCGCGCGAAATCGCACGAGAAGGAGGATGACTTATGTTGATGCCTAGTATTTACAATGATGATTTATTTGATGACTGGTTTGATGATGATTACTTCTGGCCGGCGTTTGAGCCGGATCTGAACAAGATGGACCGCAAGGTTTTCGGCAAGAGAGCGGCAAACCTCATGAAGACCGATGTCAAAGAGACGGAAAATGGCTATGAAGTAGCTGTTGATCTTCCGGGATTCAAGAAGGAAGATATCACCTGCCAGCTGAAGGATGGCTATCTGACCATCAGCGCCGAGAAGAATCATGAGAATGAAGAGAAGAATAAAGAGGGCAAATTCCTCAGACGGGAACGCTACGCAGGCAGCGTGCAGAGAAGCTTCTATGTAGGAAAGGAAATGGATGAGAAGAACATTCATGCATCCTTTAAAGATGGCGTTCTGACGCTTGGACTTCCGAAGATGGAAGAGAAGAAGCCGGAAGTGGAAGAAAAGCACATGGTTGAGATACAGTAAGGAACAGTAGTCAGGAAGGCAGTGCCTGAATCGCCGTAAAGGCAGCAGAAAATAAAAAAAATCCTTAAAAGAGGAGCGGCGTAGAGCTGCTCCTCTTTGCTTTGCAGCTGTTCGCAGGTGCGAAAATCGAGAAGGGCAGATGAAATCTGCTCTACTCGATTGGGTGTGGGATTTGAGAAGCCTGATTTGATTCTCCGGGAGGCAATCTTCCGGTGAAGCGGAAAACCTAAGGAATGGTGTTTTGTCTTGTTAAGCAAGAAGGAGGTGAGAACAGATGTCCGGAAAAGATTACTATGAAATCCTGGGTCTGAAGAGAACGGCAAGCGACCAGGAAATCAAGAAAGCATACCGAAAGCTTGCCAAGAAATACCACCCGGATACTAATCCGGGCGATAAAGAGGCGGAAAAAAAATTCCAGGAAGTCAATGAAGCATACGATATCCTGGGAGATAAAGAAAAGAGGAAAGTTTACGATACTTACGGTTCCGGGGCGTTTGACGGAACCGGCAATACAAACGGAGCTTATCAGGGAAATCCATTCGGCTGGGGCGGATCTTATCAGGGGACAGACGGAAGCTGGACAGATGGGAACGGGACCTATCATACCTTCCATTTTGACAGCAGCAATCCCCATATAAAGGACATGTTCGGCGATATGTTCGGCGATATGTTTGGTAATATGTTCGGGGGAGAAAACGGGGGAAACTTCCATAATTTTAATAGTTCCGGGTTCGGCGGAAGCACTTTTCGAGGCGGTTCCGGATCTGGAGGCAGTTACGGAAACGGATCCGGCGCGTCAGATGCGTCCGGAGGAGGCCGGCACGCAGCCGGTGATGCCCATGCAGACATAGAGGTCAGCTTTGATGAGGCAGTAGATGGCGCAGACAAGGTCATTCGTCTGAAAGGTTCGGACGGCAGGCTGCAGAGTCTGAAGGTGCATATTCCGGCAGGCATAGAGGATGGCAGGAGCATACGGCTCAGAGGAAAAGGATCAAAAGGAGCAGGCGGAGCACCGGGAGATCTCTATCTGAAGGTTCATGTCGGAGAGAAGAAGGGATGGTCCAGAAAAGGAACGGACCTCTATATGGATTTTTCTGTTCCATTTACGACTGCCGTCTTTGGAGGGGAGGCTGTCGTACCTGTTTCGGGTCGAAAGATTGCCTTAAAAATTCCTGCCGGATGCCGGTCCGGGACAAAGATCCGGGTAAGAGGAAAAGGCGCTCCGAACATGCAGGCTCCTTCTGTAAGAGGAGACCTTTATGTTGTGATCGGAATCGATGTCCCAAGGGACCTGACGCCTTCCGAAAGAAAGAAACTGAAAGAATTTCAGCAGCTTTATGAGGAAAACCGCAATCCGGGAATGCATGACCGGACTGCGTAACGGTTCTGTTCGCTGTCATGAAAAATGCCGCACCCTGCACAGGCAATATACTATACAGGATGCGGCAGTAATTTTTTTCTCGGGCAGCTTAAACAGTCGGAGCTTTCTCTATGCCGGGGCGGAAAGCCTTGAAGACATTGGTTTTCTCCAGAGCTTTGCTGACCAGGTAGAACAGCGCGATATCAATCGGGAGCAAGATTGCTTCCTTGATAATACGGGCTGGAAGGATTACGGTAAATCCCTTTCCGTACAGGAGTGTAAGCCAGTAGGTATTCAGCAGCATATTGACAAAAACAGTAACAATCGAGTTCGCAATAATGATGCGCTTAAGACTGACCGGCTTTTTGTAAAGAACAAGTCCGTAGATCATTCCGGAAAGCATTCCGCTGATAGTAAAGCCGGGGAAGAAGGGACCGGTGGGCTTGACGATATATTTGAGAATATCAGCGGCTCCTCCTTCTATGAGACCGACAAAGGGACCGAAGAGCATTCCGGTCAGTTCGTTTGCCAGGAAGGCAAAGGAAATCTTGAGCGACTCGGTTAACTGGACTGCGAAGAATCCGAGAATGACAGCGAGAGCCAGAAACATGGCGATTACAGCCAGAGATCTGGTGTTCTTAAATTCTTTGGCAGAATCTTTGAAGGCTTTTACAATTTTTTTCATATGAAGTTCACTGCAGCGATCCTTTTGCTGTGCAAAAAAGAAAAGTACTGCGCTGCTTATCCTTTCTTTAATAGTGGTCAGATATAGCTGCTTACAGGCTGTTTCCTGTGAAATCCGGAGGGCTCGTGTTCGATAGGCGGCTGGATTCGTTTAAAAAATGCTTTCTTACCAGATGCAGCCAGGACAGGGAACCGAATGCAAGGACGATGCCGTCCGTGCCGGCTTTTTCCATTGCCAGGTCCAGAGCCTTATCGACATTGCCGACTGAAGTGACTTCAAGAGCTGCTGAATCTTCAGCCTCATCCCGAATGGCTTCGGCCAGTTCTGCACTCGGAAGCGCTCTGGGGTTATCCGGCGTTTCTACGGTATAGACAGCCAGTGCTTTGTTCATGGTGATGCGGATGACGCTTCGGTAATCCTTGTCGGCAAAAACACCCATGACGTACACCATTTTTCGACCGGGAAAGTAGCTTTCTGCAGATTTCATCAGCATCTCTGCAGCTCCGGGATTATGGGCGCCGTCCATGATGACGGTCGGGTGCTCGTGTACGACGGTAAAGCGGCCGGGCCAGCTTGTTTTTGCGCAGCCTTTTTCGATTGCGTCTTTTGTAACAGACCATCCCATATCTGCAAGCGCCAGGGCAGCCATGACTGCCAGAAGCGAGTTGTGGATCTGGACGACTCCGGGCAGATGAATCGTGATGTTCATACCCCGGAAAATGTAAGACTGCTCCGTCAGTCCGAGCTTCAAGCTGTGGATTTCGTCCGGGCAGAGAACGGTCAGAGACGCATGCGCGCGGGCAGCCGTTTTTTCCAGTTCTGTCAGGACTTCCGGCTCCTGAGAATCAGTCAGTACGACCGTGCCGGGCTTGATGATGCCGGATTTCGTCCGCGCGATTTCGCCCAGGGTATTGCCCAGAAACTGCATATGGTCCATGCTGATTGAGGAAAAAAGTTCGATCAGCGTGGTGGAAACGACATTCGTAGCGTCGAGGAGACCGCCCATTCCGCATTCTAAGAGAACGAGATCGACCTTCCGGTCCAGAAAAAAGAGAAAAGCCATTGCAGTCTCGACTTCGAATATGGTAGAGGAAGGGCCCCCTTCTCTTGCGATCTCTTCTCTGGCGGCGGCAATTTTTGTGATGTAGAATGCCACCTGTTCTTTCGCAATAGGGATGCCGGCAACGAGAAATTCTTCTTCGTAGGAAAAAAGGGAGGGGGAATGGTAACGGCCGGTCCGGTATCCTGCCTGGCGGAGGATATTGTCCAGATAAGCCATGACGCTTCCTTTGCCGTTTGTGCCGGCTATATGGATAAATTTAAGGCTATCCTGGGGATTGCCGAGCTTTGCGAGAAGGGCGGTAATCGCATCCAGTCCGGGAATGCTTCCTTTTGCGGAAATTTCCCGAAGGTAGCTGCGCGCTTCTTCATAGTTCATGGCAGTTCCTCTTTTCAGGACAGCCTTTGATGGGCAGTTTTTTCTGCATAATAAAAACACCTCCATTTTGACCGGTTGACTGCAGCATGCTCGTCTCGTCTGATAGAGATGTTCACTTTTGCAGCAACGGGATGCGGAACAAACATCGCAATTTCCAACCGCCTGTAAAAAACAGGAACAGTGGAAATTTCGGTTCAGGGCGACTCCCCAGCCGCTGACAACTTAACGCGTTTATTCCTACTTCGCCTTTACTATATGATCCAAAAATTCCGGAAGATACGCAAAATAATCTTCAGATAATTGAACCATTTGCCTGCATTATAACATTCAAGCGGAAAAGTACAAGGCTTTCTTCTTAAATACGGATTAATTTCAGAACTTTAGTAATAACATCTAAAACCAGCCGCAGACTATTGGAGAAATTAACAAAGAAAAAACACCCGAAACGTTTGCCATGTTCAGAAAACTTTTTTGTGATATGATTGGTAAATAATGAAAATACAGAAACGGACCTGAATATTACTGCGCGATGCTTATCTGTAAATCGCTGCACTTTCTTAAGGTTTCATACCGCTATGAACAAATTTGACAAGCTCTCTGAAGCTGACAGAATCCGATATATAAGAGAACATTTCGAAGCAGCCATGGAACTGGGCTGGATCAGACCGGAAATCCGTTCGGCAGATGATAAAAACAAAGCCCCTTATGCATGCGCGGAAATTACAGCCGTATGGGAAGATCCCAAGTATGGGAGAATTGGAGCGGAGCAGATGTTTCCTGCTCTTTCTGAGAATGGGCTGGACTCCAGGCTTCAGTCGTTTATCATGCGTGAGGCACAGGATTCTCTGCAGCCTGCCGTAAACGAAGACCTTCTGAGGGATCCTCTGACCCATGCGCTCAGCAGAACGGGAGCGGATAAAGTTTTTGAAGAGGCCTTTCGCAGGTTCCGCACGATCGGCGAGAACTACGCGATCATGCTGGTTGACATAGACGGCTTCTCCGCAATTAATGAGAAATACGGACATGATAATGGAGACCGCCTGCTGCAGAATGTTGCGGCATCGATGAAAAGAATTATCCGCGACCAGGACAGACTGATCCGCTGGGGCAATGATGAATTCATGGTGATCTTTGCCAATTTTAAACTTAAGCACAAGATGGCTATTAAACAGAAGCTGACTGAAACGGTAAGCAAGGTCAAGCTTCAGACAGACAAGGGAGCTGTTTCGGTCAGAATCTCTGCCGGGATTACGGATTTTCACAGGGACGACAGCAATTGCCTGGATGCAGTGGCAAGGGTGGAGGATGCACTTCTCAAGGCCAAGCATGCCGGCGGAGGCAGGCTGGTCATACTGGGCAGCACTGCAGGAAATGAAAAAGGAACAGATGGATAAAGGCAGCACCTTTTGCCACGCAGGCAAAAAATAATAAAAAAGTGTGACCTTATGCCGGAAAACAGGACGACAGGATCCGGGGATTGGCCGGAAGAACGAAAAAAAGAATATATAAGGACGTCGAATGACAACCTGTTTGTTGAAGCGGGGGCAGGTGCAGGCAAAACGACTCTGCTTACACGCAGGATTGTAAACCTGATCAAAGCAGGGAAAAGGCCGGAAGGCTTCGTCCTTATAACTTATACAGAGGAAGCCGCGGGAAAACTCCGGGAGCGTATTGTGCGCTGCCTCAAGGAGGAACAGATTCTTGCGGCTTCTGACGTTTATCAGAACAGCAATCCTGCCGTCGGTGACAGGGAACAGGTTCTGGAAGAAGTCGAGCGTGCAGTCAGGATGGCAGGTTCCATGTGCATCACGACTATGTATGGCTTCTGCCGCATGATACTAAGGGAAGAAACTGCTGATCCGGACAGCGGCGGGTATTCTGCACAGCTGAGCGCAGTATGCTCTGAAGAGCTTCCTCCGGATGAAATCCTGCGGAGAGCAGATACGCTTGTCAGAGAGAGGGGAGATATCCGCAGACGTCTGAAAAAACGTTTTTCCCAGATTTATGTAGATGAATTTCAAGATGCCGACCGGACACAGATTGATCTGATCTGGCGGCTGGCAACGGAAGAGGGAGAAAAGGACCGGCTGCGTGACAACTGCCTCTTTGTCGTGGGAGATTCCAAGCAGAGCATCTACTGGTACCGCGGGGCAGAAAGCTATCTGATGGATGAAATCCAGGAGAAAATGGAACGGGCGGAGAATGCCAGCGTTCTGCACCTGGTCTGGAATTTCCGTTCGGATGTCAAAGTCATATCCTGGGTAAACAGAAAATTTAAAAAGCTTTTCCCGAATTACTGGGAAATGAAGTCCATGATGAACTCGGATGGAAAAGGACATCGAAAGGACTTTGACCGGGACGGAATCATGGCGGCGCCGGATTTCGCGGGAAAACCTGCGGCTATGATCCGCTCTTTCAAAAACAAAGATCCCAGGGTAGACTGGCAGGATTTTCTGGTTATAACCCTGAATGAGGAAGAACGGGACGCATGTCTTCTGGATCTGTCAAAGGCAGGAATTCCTGCCGCGGCAAAGGCGAAGGAGGAAAAACATGCAGGACATGTCCGTGTCCTGACGGTATACCAGGTCAAAGGACTTGCAGGCAACATCGTGGTTCTTGCCGATCATATGCCGAAAGCAGGAACACATGAGCCGGGAGAACAGGTGCCGGAAGTGAGCCGGTCATTCGAAGACAGAAGGGCACTGACAAAAGAAAGGCTCACGCGGCTGGAATATGTGGCTATTACACGCGCTCGGTTCGCAGCGGTCTTTCTCGGAACAGCCGCGACCAGAGGCTGGTTTACGGATCCGGTTTACCAAATTGAAAGCTTGCCGCATATATAATAATGCCGGCGCCAAAAGGCATTGGACACGGCAGCTTGCCTGCCGGCAGGTAAATGACGGATTGGCGCATACATCATTTTATTTGAAAAAGATTATTAGAAAAAAGTTTGAAAAAGATTAGTTGAAAAAGTTTTAAGATGTGCAGGATTAATGGTACAAACATGTGGCTTTGTGTTAAAATATAGGCTGACAGCTGGTTCATTCAAACATAAATCCACAATTCTGGAAGAGGATTTCCAATGATAAAAGTTAAGTTTATTCGCTATGCAACGATGATCATTGAATACGGCGGCAAGAGATTTCTGGTAGATCCCATGCTGCGCGCGAAAGGCAAAACGGAAGAAGTCAGCGTGCTTCAATATCCGCAGAAGCCGCCGCTTGCAGATCTTCCGATGCCGGCAGAAGAAATTGTAAAAGATATCGACGCGGTTCTGATGACCCACATCCATCCGGGACATTTTGATAATGCCGCAGGAGCCCTGCTTTCCAAAACCATGCCCTTCTATGTCCAGAACATCAATGACAAGGACCAGGCGAGAGACTTCGGCATGAAGAAGACGCAGACGATTAATATGACGCTTGATACCCATATGGATGATGTTCATATTATTCGCGTTGCGGGCAAGCATGGCGACGGGAAGCCTATGCATATTATCAATACCATGCAGAACTCTTCCGGTATCCTTCTGGAGAAGGAAGACGAACAGACCGTTTATATTACGGGAGATACTATGTGGTGCATGGGAGTAGAACAGGGACTTGCTGCAAATCCGGGGCTGATCATTGCCTACCTGGGAGCTAATAAGGGCGAAGGCATGCAGCTTACCATGGGGCTGGAAGAACTTAGCATGCTCGTGCAGAAGGCACCTAAAGCAAAAATTCTGGCTTGCCATATGGATACATTTGAAAACCAGACTCTCAGCCGCGCCGACGTGCGCGCCTGGGTTCTGCAAAACAGCCTGCAGGATAGAGTACTGGTACCGGAGAACGGAGAAGAACTGACGTTCTGAAGAATGGCGTTCTGAACCAAAATGAAAGCTGGTAAGAAGATAGGAATAAGAACCGGTAAAAAAAGCTGCCGCGCGAATGCATTTTCGTGCGGCAGCTTTTTTTACGCGAGCAGCGAGCCGAACGGGTATGCTCGCATACCCACTCGGCGAACGCCGCGA
>JAXJVN010000020.1:0-19018 GCA_036308545.1 Eubacterium sp.
ATATTTGGGTTAAAATATTGATCATTCGAAACGTTCACTCCACTGGCCGGCGGAAATGCCCTCCGGTCGATGCAAAAGGAAGCCGTACTTCTTCCCCCGACGCAGCCTTAAGGAAAGCTCTGACGATTTCCGCCGCCATTTCCGGACTTTCATCCGTAAACTGGATGCGTACCGAGGGACATGAAAGGTGGCGGATTGCCGCATATTCTTTTAAAAAGCTGGTCGGCAGACTATTGTAAATGGTATTCGTACAGGAATCGCAATCACAGAAAACAGGAAATTCAGCGCCCTTGCGGTCTTTTAGAATAAGTCTGCAACCATCACCCGTACAGCGGTCCATTGTTTTTTTCAGGCATTGCCTGGAAAGCATCATAGGAGTCCTGCCATAGACGATCAGCTCCGTCCTTTTATTCTCTCTTTCCTTCATTTCAGAAAAAGAAAGCTCCCAGCTCATAGTATTCATTGGGAAGCCAAGCTTCGCCCACATGACCTCGGAACGGGAGTTTAAGGTATATACGCCCGCATCAAGAATTGCTTTATCCGCAAATCCGGCTGCTTTCACGATTCCTGCCTCTTCCGGCCCTCTTACCAGGATTCTTTCCGCTTTTGAACCGTAACTGCGGACCAGTTCCTCTACCATCCGATAATATTTTTCCCGGATAACAAAAGGAAGAACCAGGCCGAATGCCGGCAGATTCTGTTCTTCTTCAAGGCGCCTAATGATCTTTTCATTGAGATAGAAAAGGTCTATGCCGGATAAGCCGGCAAGGCTTCTGTACTGCTCTATAGTTTCCGGAAGGACGGTCAGCTTCCGTTCTTCCTCACATCCCTGTTCCTGAACGTTTAAGTGCCCGCCCGCATATTTCTTCCGGGAAGACCCTCCGAAACCTCCGGAGTCCCTGACGCAGCGCCGGAACCCTTCCTGAATCTCCTGTTCCAATTGCTCAAACGCATCCCGTCTCAGATGATTGAGTACGGACATGGGCAGGAAGCTATCCTTTTCCACGTCGAGATCCAGTCTGTCAAACCGGAAGGGACTCCCGCCTGTTTTCTCTAGCTGTGTCCGTATCCGCTCCTCAGATACCGGTCTTTCCCTGGCTTCCTGTACCTGGTCTGACTTTTTTGTTATTGTGATCCTGCCGTTTTTCGTCTCTGCCTTAATGGTGAGGGCTGCTCCTTTGACTGGTCCGGCAGTAAAAGACCCGGAAACCGGTTTTTGAAGCTTCTCAAGAAACTCCCTCTCCTTCAGCCGGGAGCTGAGAGCATCATAGATTCCTTCATCAGCGCTGTCCCGGCCTTCCGCAAATTTCAGATTGCGGACAGCAATCATATCCCGCCCGCTGTCAGAATGATAATAGCTCTGATTGAAGCCGTCTCTGTTAAACAGACCCAGAAGGGTTTTGTACTCCCGGTCCTGCAGTCTGTAGCTTTCCGGTTCTTCCCATGCTCTGTCTATGCAGGCGCGATATACGGAAGTCACACCCGCTGTGTACTCCGGTTTTTTCATTCTTCCCTCAATCTTGAAGGAAGAAATCCCTGCATCAATTAATTCCGGAAGAATGGCTGCCGTACACATATCTTTCATATTCAGGGGATAATCCCCCTTATTCTTATATGGTTCCCTTCCTGTCTCTCTTACGGAGAAAGGAAGTCTGCAGATGCCGGCGCATCTGCCCCGGTTTCCTGACCTTCCTCCGATCATGGAGCTCATCAGGCACTCTCCCGAATAACTGTAGCACATGGCTCCGTGGATAAAACATTCTACATCCAGCCCTGCGGCTGCTATGGCGCGTACTTCATCCAGGGTGCATTCCCGGGCAGGAACAACACGAACAAAGCCGGCCTCTTTCATGAGTCCGACACCTGCCGGTCCTGTCAGAAAGAGCTGAGTACTGGCATGAAGTTCCATTTCCGGAAAAACTTCCCGAAAAAGATGGGCTGCACCCAGGTCCTGTACAATTACGCCATCCAGGCCTTCACAATAGTACGGGCTCATCCACTTGAACAGCTGTTCTTCAAGTTCCCTGTCCTTGAGAAGGGTATTGACCGTCATATATAGCTTTTTTCCAAGCCGGTGAGCAAGACGGATGCATTGCAGAAGGTCCTGCTGACCGGGATTATCAGCATAGGCGCGCGCGCCGAACCGGTCGCCTCCTATGTAGACCGCATCCGCACCGGCAGCATAAGCCGCCTTAAGAGCTTCAGCGGATCCTGCCGGTGATAAAAGCTCCGGCTTTTTCTTCCTGCCATCAATGCCTCTGAACATTGCCATTACTGCTTCCGCGCCCTTGATTTCTCTTCAGCTGTTCTACTTCCTTCTTAAGTTCTTCTATCTCAACCTGAGCAGAAACCAGGTCGTGCTTGGCATTATACGCTTCCGTATCTTTTGCCTCACGTTCTTCCTCCATAGCCTCTACTTCTGCTTTCGCTTTAAAATAGTCATCCGCTATGTTAAGAGCCAGCAGCATATTGCGCACGTCTGTGGTCTGATGGGAATAGCCCGGCAGTCCTTTCAGTTCTTCTGTTTTTGAATTGAGATAGAAGGCTACCTTCTGCATGTAATCTTCACTCTCGAAGCCGCCAAGGGTAATCACCTTGCCATCGATCAGTACTTTAACCGTCGTTTTTTCAGCCATAAAAACTTATCCTGTCCTTCTATAAAAACGCCTGTTCTGGCGCATTCCTTAAGCTTATCATCCTGCTCTTTTTGCAAAGCAGCTTTTCTTTGATTATAAAACCCTGTTCATGAATCTTCAACGGGAAGACCAAGATGGATTCTTGCAAGATCAGTAGCCATTCTGCCTCTCGGAGTACGATTAAGGAAGCCATTCTTGATCAGATATGGCTCGTAAACTTCCTCAATTGTTCCGGAATCCTCTCCAATGGCAGCTGCCAGTGTATCCAGCCCTACCGGTCCGCCTCCAAATTTTTCAAGAATGGTTAAGAGCAGGAGCCTGTCCGTCTGGTCCAGTCCGTAACGGTCAACTTCCATCAGGTTCAGCGCCAGTTCCGCAACCTCCTTATTTATTTTTCCTTTATAGCGCACTTCCGCAAAATCGCGGACTCTTTTTAAAAGGCGGTTGGCGATACGGGGAGTTCCGCGCGATCTTCTGGCAATTTCCTCCGCGCCGTCCTCATCAATCTCTACACCCAGAATCCCTGCAGAATGATCTACGATCGCAGAAAGTTCTTCCGTGGAATAGAACTCCATATGTTCGATAATGCCGAAGCGATCCCTTAACGGAGCAGTCAGAAGCCCTGCCCGCGTTGTTGCCCCGACCAGCGTGAACTTTGGAAGTTCCAGTCGAATGGAACGTGCAGATGAACCCTTGCCAATCATGATATCGATGGCATAATCTTCCATTGCCGGATAAAGCACTTCCTCAACCTGACGGTTCAGTCTGTGAATCTCATCTACGAAAAGCACATCCCCTTCCTGCAGATTATTGAGAATGGCAGCCATCTCACCCGGTTTCTCAATAGCAGGCCCGCTGGTAACTTTCATATGGGTTCCCAGCTCATTGGCAATAATACCTGCCAGTGTAGTCTTGCCCAGTCCCGGAGGGCCGTAGAACAGGCAATGGTCCAGGACTCCTCCCTCTCTCATCTTCGCAGCCTGAATGTAGACCTTGAGATTTTTCTTTGCCTTTTCCTGGCCGATATATTGATCCAAAGTCTGCGGTCTCAGACTTTTCTCACTCTTGACGTCTTCATTTCTGACTTCTGTCTGTATCGTTCTTTTATCCATATTCACCAAAAAAGTTTTTGTTCCTTATCAGAACAAGAATTTTAATGCAGCTTTCAAAATCGATTCTGAGTCAAGGCTGCCATCCGGGTCTGCTTTCCGAACGGCACGCATAGCTTCAGAAGAAGAATAGCCTAATGCAACAAGAGCGTCAATCGCGTCCTTCTCCGCACTTCCGCCTTTCTCACAGGCAGAAGAATGATCCGTCCCTGTACTATGGGCCAGTTTCTTCTCAAAAGCATCGTCCAGCGCAAATTTATCTTTTAGTTCAAGGATCAGCTTCTGTGCAGTCTTTTTTCCTATTCCCGGTGCCTTTGAAATTGCTCCGGCATCATCCGCAAGAACTGCAAATCTTAATTCATCTGCAGACATTGCCGAGAGAATTCCGAGAGCTCCTTTTGGTCCTATCCCGCTAACGCCAAGCAGCAATTCAAAGATTTCTTCATCATCCTTCGTAAGGAAACCGAAAAGCTGCATGGCGTCTTCTCTTACAGACAGATAGGTGTAAACTTTTACCTGGTCCCCGGTCTGAAGATCGTTCATGAGATTTCCCGCCGGCATGAAAATCTGAAATCCCATGCCGTTATGGTCCAGAACAAGCATGCTTTCCCGGATTTCATCTACAATTCCCTTGATATATCCAATCATCTGAGCAGTTCTCTTTCCTGTATCAATCTAAAAAATATCGTTTTATTTTAACATGGCGGATAATAAAAAGCAAAATGCCGGCTTATTTATGATAAAATCTACCTATGATTACCAGAACTTATTCTATTATTAATAAAAAGGAACGTTCAACAGAAGACAATCTTCTCCATGCAGCTTGTCCGCTGGCGCATCCGTCCGGTAAACTTGCCTGGCTCGGGGAGAAAGATCCCCTTTTTCTAGACATTGAGACAACAGGGCTTTCCTCCGGATCGTCCCACCTTTATCAGATTACGATATGTTATCATAGAAAAATTCATCAGTGGTTTCTGGACCATCCCTGGCAGGAAAAAGAAATGCTCCAGGCATTTTATGACTTCCTAATAGAGGAACTTGAGCCGGACGCCTGCCTCGTAACCTATAACGGAACGACATTCGATCTGCCTTACCTGGAACGAAAAGCAGCTTTTTATGGCGTGGCACTGCCTTTTTCTAAAATGCGGCAAATTGATCTCTATGCTCTTCTTCGTCCTTATCGCAAGCTGATCTCTCCGGATTCTTTTAAGCAAAAAGACCTGGAGCATTACGCAGGTATTTTCCGAAAAGATCCTTACAGCGGCGGCGAGCTGATCCGGGTTTATGAGAAGTATCTGGCTTCTTTTTCCGATGAACTTCTGAACGAACTTCTTCTTCATAATCTGGAAGATGTAACCGGAATGATAGAAATTCTTCCCGTCCTTATCTGGAAGAAACTGTTTGATGGAAATTTTAAATTCAGCCTCGAATCGGCCATACTTTCTGAGGAAACGGAAGAACCGGGCAGGCATGATCAAGCCCCGTCTGTAACCTTTTCCTTCTCGGTACCGGAATCTAATTTCTATCTTCCGGAAAGCCTGTTTAAAAAGATATGCATTGCAGGGAACCCCTATATCCGACTTTTTCCGGCTTCATCAGGCTGTTATAAGCTATATCTTACAGTAAAGGGAGTTTATGCAGATTTAAAGCATTTTCTACCTGATAATAAAAATTATTATTATCTGACGGAAGAGGACAGCATCATTCCAAAAAGCCTTGCTTATTCTGTTGACCCCAGATATCGGAGGAAAGCATCAAAAAGTGATTGCTTTGTCAGACAAACCGGTTCTTTTCTTCCGCAAACGCGGAAGATGTTCCTTCCGGAATTTCAGACTGCTTATAAAGCGCAGCCGCTTTATTACAAAGCGGACCAGCTTTTGAAAGCCGATCAGGATGTCATGCAGGATTATATTCTGTCCCTGCTTGCAGCCTGCTTATCCTGACCGATAAAAGCTTTCAAACGAGATGAAACGCGCTTCGCGGGTTTCACTCGTTATCGCGGCGTTCGCCGAGTGGGTATGCAAGCATACCCGTTCGGCTCACTGCTCGCGTAAAAAAAAGACCTGCCTCACAGCAGGTCTTTTTTAATATTTATCAGGAATGATTATTCTTCAGACGGAGCTCCTTCATCAGAACCATCTGCAAACTCATCCTCTTCCTCCAGAACTTTCATGGAAAGAGAAATCTTTCTCTCCGCTTCCTTGAAATCTGTTATCTTTGCAGTAATAGTCTGTCCAACGGAAAGTACGCTGCTCGGCTTGTCAACATGGTCTTTGGAAATCTGAGACACATGAAGCAGCGCATCAATACCGGGCTCGAGTTCAACAAATGCGCCGAAATCGGTCATACGTGCAACTTTTCCGGTTACAATAGTGCCTGCAGAGTACTTTTCTGCAGCGGTCTTCCAGGGATTCTGATCGTCAAACTTGAGTGAAAGCGCAATACGCTCTCCCTTGATTTCCTTGACCAGGACTTTTACCTTCTCACCAACTGAAACGATGGTTTTCGGATCGTCTACACGGCCCCAGGACATCTCAGAAATATGAAGCAGTCCGTCTGCTCCGCCCAGATCGATGAAAGCACCGAAAGAAGTAATATTCTTAACGGTTCCTTCAACGACGTCGCCTGCCTTGATCTTGGAGAACAGTTCTTCGGCGGCTTCTTTCTTCTTTTCAATGATAAGCTGTTTTCTGTCACCGATGATTCTTCTCTTGCGGGGATTGAATTCGGTTACCACAAACTCAATATCCTGATTCAGATATTTTCTCAGGTCTTTCTCATATGAATCGGATACAAGGCTGGCGGGAATAAATACTCTTGCTCCGTCTACTGTAACACTCAGTCCGCCATTGAGAACGCGGGTAACCTTAGCGGTCAGTACCTCATGGTTCTCAAATGCATCCTGCAGCTTCTTATTGCCTTTCTCAGCTGCAAGTCTCTTGTAGGAAAGGATCAGCTGACCATCTCCGTCATTGACCTTCAGCACCTTGACTTCCATCTCATCGCCGACCTTAACTTTCTCATTCAGATCAACGGACGGATCGTTTGAATATTCATTCTTTGTCAGAATTCCATCGGCTTTTGTTCCGATGTTCAGGATAACCTGATCCGGTTTTACATCAATAACCGTTCCTGTTACGACTTCTCCATTTCTGACCGTTTTGAATGATGCATTGAGCATCTCTTCAAAGCTTTCTTCTGCCATTCTTCTCTTGACCTCCTCAATAATTCGTTTTGGGGTGGATGCCCCTGCCGTAATACCTACGTGAGAAAATGATTGAAGATGCTGAATATCCAAATCATCAAGTGTCTCTATAAAGTAAGTATTTCTGCATTGTGCCTTACAAATTTCGTAAAGCTTCTGGGTATTGGAACTATGACGTCCGCCTATTACGATCATAGCGTCTACCCCTGCGGCGATTCTTCTCGCCTCAGTCTGTCTATCATCTGTAGCATTGCAGATAGAATCAACAACGCTATGATAATCCATTTTTTTGAAAATATCAACTAAATATTCAAATTTACGTTTGTTAAATGTTGTCTGCGCGACGAGGACTTTTTTCTTTTCCGAAGGCAGTTTTTCGACCAGCTTTTCCATCTGGTCTGCTGTTTCAACGACATAATATTCGCCTTTTGTCCAGCCCACAATCCCCTGAACTTCCGGGTGGCTGGCATCTCCTGCAATGATCAGAATATCGCCGTTCTCTGTCGTCTGACGGGCAATCCTGTGGATTTTTTTAACAAATGGACAGGTCGCATCTACAACGTCTGCCCCCGCTGCCCGGATCTTCTGTTCAACTTCTTCCGAAACTCCATGGGAACGTATGATGACCGTACCGCTGTGCACGTCTTCCAGCCTGACGTCCCTGCCGATGACCCGCACTCCTTTGCTTTCCAGTTCACTCACAACTTGATCATTATGAATAATCGGCCCATAGGTATATACCGGTCCTTTTCCTTCACAGACCTGTCGGTAAACCTCATCCACCGCTCTTTTCACGCCGAAGCAGAATCCCGCGTTTTCGGCAAGTATAACCTCAGCCATTCTGACGCTCCCTTGCCAGTTCCAGAACTGCATTCACTGCTTCTTCAATAGTCATATCAGATGTGTCCAGAAGAACAGCATCGTCAGCCTGCCTGAGCGGGGAAATTTTCCTGTTCATATCCTGTTCATCCCTGGCACGGATTTCTTTCTTAATTTTTTCAGCGTCCGGATCCATTCCTTTTTCTTTTAACTCTCCGACCCGTCTGTCTGCCCGTACCTCTACAGATGCAGTCAGATAGATTTTAAGTGCAGCGTTTTTCAGAACTACGGTACCGATATCTCTTCCGTCCATAACGACATTTTCCCGGGATGCTATTCTCTGCTGCAGTTCCACCAGCTTCGCCCGGACAGGTGAAAGCACTGCTACATTAGATGCCATCATTCCCGCCTGTTCTGTGCGGATCTCACCGGAAACGTCTCTCCCATTCAGATAGACATGCCAGCTGTCATCATTCTGACGCCTGAAATCAATATCTGCTTCTTTTACAGTCTGCAGGACTTCTTCTTCTGCCTCAGTCTTTGTACCCTTTTCCAGAAAAAACATCCCCATAGCGCGATACATTGCACCGGTATCTACATATAGATAACCCAGTGTTTCCGCCACTTTCTTTGCAATGGTACTCTTACCGGCCCCTGCCGGTCCATCAATTGCAATTTGAAAACTCATTCTCTATACAGCCTTTCTATTCTGAAACTCCTGCTGCGCAGCGTCCTGCCACATAGCCGGTAGCCCATGCTATCGTAAGATTGAAGCCGCCGGTCACTGCGTCCAGATCAAGCTCTTCTCCGGTGAAATAAAGGCCCCTAACCTTTTTGGACTCCATGGTTTTGGGGTCTACCTCTTTTACTTTTATTCCCCCCTGGGTCACAATAGCCTCATTATATTCTCGGGTACCGGCAATCGTCATAGGAAATCTTCGGATCAGACTAAGGAAAGCGCTTCTTTCCTCTCTGGTAATATCATGAGCCGGCTTACAGGGATCTATTCCGGAAAGTTCAACCATAACCGGCCGAAGTTTTGCCGGGAAAAGAGATCCAATCGCATTCTTGAATTCCTTCTGGCCGTTTTCTGTAAATTCCCGGACCAGTCTCTTGTCCAGCTGTTCGTCTGTGAGAGCCGGTTTCAGGTCAATCGACGCCGGAAGCTCATGACTTTCCAGCTCTTTTGCAATGTAGGAAGAAGCTGTAAGCACAAGCGGACCGCTGATGCCGTAATGAGTGAACAGCATTTCACCGAACTTTTTGTATTGCTTCTTTTTTCCATAGGGAATCGTCAGGATGACATTCTTAAGCGACAGACCCTGCAGCCTGGGAATATAGGACTCTTTTACAGCAAGCGGCACCAATGCCGGTCTCGTCGGAACAATGGTATGGCCTGCCTGTTCCGCAAGCCTCAAACCGGAATCACAGCCGCCGGTCAAAGGATAGGTCAGGCCGCCGCAGCTTACAATCACTGCATCGCCTGAGATTTCCGAACCGTTTTCCAGCCGAATGCCGACTACAGCCCTCTTTTCTCCGTCTGAAGGCTGAGAAAAAATAAGGCCTGTTACCCTGCTGCCCAGGTGTATGACCACGCCTGCTCTCTTCATCTCATTTTCCAGCGTCTTTATGACGTCTGAAGAATGGTCAGAAGCCGGAAAAACTCTCCCGCCCCGTTCTGTCTTTATTTTCAGTCCTGAATTTTCGAAAAAACGGATAGCGGAATGGTTATCAAATCTGGAAAAAGCGCTGAACAGAAACCGGGAATTTGTTACAACAGAATCAAAAAGGACGTCTCTGTCGCAGTCATTGGTAAAATTGCAGCGTCCTTTGCCGGTTATGAAAAGCTTTTTACCCAGTTTTTCATTTTGTTCAAACAAATGAACGGCAGCGCCTGAAGATGCAGCCTGTATCGCCGCCATCATACCGGAGGCCCCGCCGCCAACGATCAGTATTTTTTTCATCCGGAGGTCTTCTCTTTCTTCCGGTCATTCCTTCCCATAGCGACGTTTCCTGCCGGATACTCCATTTCATCTGAGGAATAAACCTGATAATCATGCCAGATCTGTTCCAGCGTATTGAGCGTATTCATGACTTCCTTCTTCCGCCTCATGGATAGCGCTACGATCAGTGCATTGATCAGAGAAAGCGGAGCAGCCAGTGAATCGACAATAGAGGCCATATCGCTTCTGGCAATCAGATTGCAGGAAGAATACATGCTGACCGGAGAATGTACGCTGTCTGTGATCGTAATAACGGTAGCACTGCGGTTATTCGCAAATTCCATAGCCTTTAATGTTCTCATAGAATAACGCGGGAAGCTGATGCCAATGATGACGTCTTCTTCGCTGATCCGGATCATCTGCTCGAAAATTTCGCTCGGGCTGTTTGTCTTCAGATTTCTTACATCCGGGAAGATCTGCCTGAGATAAAAACTGAGAAACTCTGCCAGCGGTGCGCAGCTGCGTATTCCGATGACGTAAATCGTCTTGGCTTTTAAGATTGCTTCGACCGCTTCCGCAAACGCCTTGCGGTCCGTGATTTCCAGTGTTTCATGGATCTTATCGATATCGTTCTGCAGAACGGTGTCAAGAATTTTATCCTGCGGAAGATTTCCGTATGTAACTTCCATTCTTTGCATGGAGTTGAGACGCGTACGGACAAGTTCCTCCAGTTCGTCATGAAACTGAGGAAACCCCTTATATCCCAGAAAAGTAGCATAGCGGACAGCTGTCGATTCGCTGACCCTTGCCATCCTTCCAAGCTCTGCCGCAGTAAGAAAAACCGCTTTATCATAATGACCGGTCACAAAGTCGGACAGGCGCTTCTGGCCCTTGCTCATTTTTGGATAGAGCCTGTTAATTCTTGAAAAAAGACTTTCTTCTGTTTCCATTTTTATATTGGTTATTGGATCCTCTTTGAAAAATATGAAACCGGTCCCGCTTTAAAGAGACTTTTCCGCCGCGCCCATTGCTGAGAGAATGATCCCACCTATTTCAGCCAGATCGTAGGTCTCAAAAGCCTGAAGGAAGTTGTCTGAAAAGAGAATCTGAGTGGATGCCGGAAATTCCTCGTCGCCTGCCCAAAGTATGAAACGTACAAAAAGGCCGTCAAAGAGTTCAAAATCATAGCACTCGTCGGCATAGTCAACTTCTTTCGCTCCCATTCTCTCACAGGCCCTGCTGAATGCTTCCGGTCTGCTTCCATATTTTCCCTTGAAGCGGAACAGACATCTGCCCTGAAACTGGCGGAAATACAGTTCTCCGTTCGGCATTTCCCGAAAACTCAGAAACTTTCCGGAGCTTTCTGTTTTCGCTCCCTGGACCAGGTGACGCATGACCAGAATCTGCGCACTGCTGCTTCCGGAAAGGAAGTCGTCTCTGTTGTCTTCATGAGGAATGGCTCTGAATTCCGGCCAGCGGATCTGATACCGTCCGCCCATATAGTGAATGGAAAAACCGTTTTTTTCATCATACGGTTCTCCGGAGCGAAGGCTCATTTCCACAGGATCAGCTTCTGCAAAAACCCTGCTGTAATATTCAAAGGGCTCCTTCTCCTTGCTGTTTTTGTCATAAGACGGAGCTTTTAATTCTTTCTTGTCCATTTTCTTCAACCTGCAATAATGATATGAAGTGTGTGTCAAAAGTATGCTGACGGATCATTCCTCTTCGCAATGAAATCGTCAGAAATCATACAATTCCTTTAAATCATGCAATTCCTTCTACACAGATCCAGTTTGTTCCTTCTTTTTTATGGATGATGACATCCGCAAAACCGGCTTTGCGGAACATCTGTTCGAATTCCTTATCTGTCGGATTAAAAAGATTATAATGGGCTATGTTTTCCTTTTCATGCTCAGACAGGTCTGCATTTCCATAGATATCCGCAACCAGGAAAAAGCGGCCGTCCTTCTTCATAACACGCAGGACCTCTTTCAGGTCTCTGTCCGGATCCGGCCAGAAATAAAAACTTTCTATCGTAATAACCTTGTCAAATCGTTCTCCCGCAAAAGGAAGAGCATCCACAGATCCCTCCAGAATTTCAATTTTACTGCTCTCGATATCTTCCGCGTTAGTCCTGGAGGCTTCCGCAACGGAAACCGGGGAATAATCCACTCCTGCAAGTTCACCGAAGCCGTCATCGCCCATAGCCTTTGACATTTTCTTCAGAGCGCCTCCTGCACCGCAGCCGACATCCAGTATGATATCGTCCTTGTCAATCTGCCAGAGAGAAAGTGCCCAGTCTGTCACGGCAGCATGTTCTTCGTTCATACGCGCAAGCATCTCCACTCCAGCCTGACCTTCCGGTTTCGCGGGATTTCCTGCTTCTGTAACAGCATCCTTCAATTTCTGTTCCTGTTCTATCATCTCTTACTCCGTATCTTCCTCATCCGGTGTAGTAAAAATTTCTTTTATATTTTTCGAAAAGCTTTCCTTGCTTTCCATGGACATCCCCTGTTCCGCTCTGTCTTCTGCCTGCTGATCCAGCCTTTCTCTTCTCCTTCTGAGTGCCGGGACTATGCTTTCACGCCATACAAAGTCGAAAATTGCAGCAAATGGAATAGCCAGAAGAATTCCTGCCACTCCGAACATCCTTCCGCCCACAATGATGCAGATCAGGATCCAGATAGAAGGAACGCCCAGCGTGCCTCCGAACAGCTTCGGCTTTAACACATAGCCGTCAACCGTCTGCAGCGCGACAGTGAAGATCAGAAACCAAAACGCATACCAAGGGTTTACCAGAACAAGTATAAAAGCGCCGATCGCGCCGCCGGCAATAGGACCGAATGTCGGAGCCAGATTTGTGACGCCGACAACGACCGAAATGACAGCGATATAGGGAATTCCGGCAATTGCCATGAACACGGCATTGGACACGCCTATGATAATTCCGTCCAGAATATCAAAGATGATATACCGGATCATAATCGTATTGCAGCGTTTCCAGAAGGAGGCGCAGTTTCTGTAATTCTTTTTGTTCAGGATGACCTTGAAAAAATTTGCGCATGCATTCAGGATTCTTTCCTTATCCAGCAGAAAGTAGATGCCAAGAATGAAGGAAATCACCGTTTCCACCGTATTGCGGCCGATGGACATGGCATTTTCTACGATTGAGCTTAGATTTTCCGGAATAATCCCCGTTACCTTCTCTATCACCTGCTCAAGAGTGCTATAGATTTTGGTCATGTCAATGGGATGCTCCGAATTTTTTGCAATGGATCCCAAAAAGCTCTCAAGCTGCTGCACATATGTTCCCAGATGATTAACCAGATAAAGAATGCTGTTAATCAGCTGAGGGATCAGCACGACCATGAGCAGGACGATGCCTGCCAGAACAGAGAGCACCGAAAATGCGACGGCCAGGTTTCTCTGCAGCAGATGGCCCTGAACCTTCTGAAAAAGCTTTCTCTGGTATAGTTTTACCAGAGGGTCCATAACATAAGCTATGACAATTCCAATAATCACCGGCTTTATGAAGCCGAAAAATGTCCGGATCCCTCCAAAAATATTATCAAAATTGGTAAGGACCAGATAAAACAAGACTGTCATGCAGGCTGCCGCAGTATAGGTCAGCAGTTTCTTATTTTTCCATCTGTCAAAAAACTTCATGGTCCGTCAGTCTTTCAGAGCTTTGTCATAGACGCGTTTCACATTCTCATAGATTTCATCGTATTTAGCGCCGAAATGGCATTCATACTGTTTTTCCTTTCCAAAGAAAAGGGAAGGAACCGCCCAGTAATCGTAACTGTCCGCCAAAGCCTCATTCTTATGCTCTTCTATGGTTTCCAGTTCAACGCAGGCATATTTCGCATTTTCTTTTTTCAGCTGCTCAATTGCCTTAAATGCATTCGCACAGTAAGGACATTCTTCAAGGTAGAACATGGTAATTTTCTTCAATTTCTTCTCCATTCTGCTGCCTTTTGCCGTCGGCATGCTTTCCTCTTTGACCCATACAAAACAATACCATTTTTCCGTAAGCGGAACAAGGCAAATCATGAATGCGCTTCCAATCTGAAATGAAATCTGAAATCGAATCTAAAATCAAAAGAACCTGTCCTTCACCTTATTATTTCAGGCAGTTCAGAAGTACTTCCAGCGTTTCTTCAATATTCCTCCCGCTCTCGTGAATGACCAGGTCCGCATACTTTTCATAAAGCACGCGGCGCTCTTCGAAAAGATCCTCCAGTGTCAGCCCTTCCCTTAATACAACGCCCCGGCCTTTAATATTCTTCAGCCTCCTGGAAAGTTCCTGATAAGGAAGCTCGAGGTAAACGATCTTCGAAATTTCTTTCAGGTGTTTCATGGATTTTTCCCCATAAACCGCGCTGCCCCCTGTTGCAATAACCGCGCCTTCCGTCTCAATGGAAGCATTCACTTCGTCCTCAATCCTCAGAAATCCATCAACGCCTTCCTCTTCAATGATTTCATGAAGCAGCCTTTTTTCTCTTTCCTGGATCAGTAAATCCGAATCTATGAACTGATAACCCAGTTCCTTTGCCAGAATGACTCCGATCGTGCTCTTGCCCACTGCCGGCATACCAATCAAGACGATATTTTTCTTCATAGTATTCCTCCTTTTTACATGATCAAGGGAATCCTGCCTGCATTATGTCTCAAGCAGGAGAGACAATCCGTACAGAACCAGCAGGTGGGCCGGATAATAAAGATAAAAGAAATATTTCATTCTGAATTTACCGGGTTTTCCATTATAAAAAATAAAAAGGGCAAGTGCTGCAAGCCCCCAGATCTGGAAAGCCGGCGCACCGATGCAAAGAAGAAGCAGATTAGCCGCACAGGCAGGTATTCTGATCTTATCCTTTCCATGAAGCGCATAGATAGTAAGCGGCATGATTGTGCCGAAAAAGCCGTAATCCACAGCAAAGCCGACTGCCGGAACCAGGCGCGGGAGAATCCTTGTGAGAAAAATGTCCCCGGCCATTACGGCTGCAAAAACCAGAATTCGCCCGGCTGTAAGCTTCTCCTGCAGTTTTTGATAAACTATGATAAGCAGAATTGACAGAGACAGCGTTATCAATACGTTTATATAGAGGCTTCTGTCTGCTGCCGTATATGCCGCCTGGCATATTATAGCAAGCACAAAAACTCTCGCCAGATACCTTCTTATATTCCTGGTATAATAGCACCCTTCCGCAATCATCCATGCAAAAACAGGAAAAGCCAGTCTTCCGGCAATACGCCACCAGACCTGTTCCGGAAAGAAAAGGTAGCCGATATGGTCCAGTGTCATGGACAGGATTGCAATCAGCTTTATGGCTGTTCCATCCAGAAAGCGAAGCTTATGAAAAAAGGCGCCTGCTTCTTCAGGCAGGCGCCTTTTTGTTTTTTTCAGATCACTGCTGCTCAAGTTCAGATCCCCAGCGTATCTCCGTAATCATTATAAGCAATCTCATTTAACGTTTCTAAAAGGTCGTCGTCCTCCACCTCTTCCAATTCGTCATCCACGATTCGGCGAATGATAAAGCTGACGTCCTCTTCATCTGATTCTGCGGGCAGCAGAATAGCATAATTATGGCTATCATAATGAATGCAGTCCAGAAGCTCGCACCTCACTACATCATCATCCTTCTCTATTTCAAGCATTTCACCAATCTGATCTTTTACTGCCATGAAAAAAATACCTCTCCTTTTATTGAAAACGGAAAGCCCATTTTGTTTCAAGCTTAGTCTTCGAAATCAAATAAATCGCTGTTCGCTTCCTTAAACAGTGCGTAAACCTTTGTCAGGACCTCATCGTCATCAACAGATTCATATTCTTCCATATCCGGATCTTCCGGGTCCGGAACAACGCGAAGGATGACGACTTCTCCGCTCTCCTCATCCTTATCGTCAGCAGGGATCAGACAGACATATTCTTTATCGTCATAAGGAATCAGGTCGATAAAAATAAAATCGGTCTCCGTTCCGTCTTCATCCGTCAGAGTAATGATCTCATCATCCGTTTCATCCACTGCTGCCAGATCTTTTCTTTCTTCCGTATCCATATCCAGTTCTCCTGTAGAAAGCGGTGATTTCATTCGTTAGAAATTTGCCTTGTTCATCTTGAGAATACTCTGAGGGGCAGTCCTCTGTCAATGCTTTGTGAATATGCCT
The DNA here is from genome assembly GCA_036308545.1 of Eubacterium sp. Taxonomy (GTDB): domain Bacteria; phylum Bacillota; class Clostridia; order Lachnospirales; family Lachnospiraceae; genus Bilifractor. Next base: position 15,881 of record JAXJVN010000020.1, read on the forward strand.
GGATTTACAATATTTTTATCGCAGGAGTTCCTTTTTGCTATATAATGGATAACAGTATCAAAAGTCATCACGCATTTTTCTCGATTTTTCAATCCTTGAGAAGGGAGATGATAATATGGGAGATCAGATTATCCTGGTGGCTGAAAGCGGTGCAGATATACCAAAGGAATATGTGGATAAATATAATCTGCATATCGTTGATATGCATGTCACTTTCGGCAATGAGACCCGCGACGACAGCACGGTAAGCGGGGAAGATGTAGTGGATTTCTACCGCAGGACCGGCAAACTGCCTAAAACAAGTGCCTGCAACCCAGCCGATTTTGAAGAAGCTTTCGATACCCTGCATGCTGAATATCCGGATGCCAGGCTGCTCTATCTGGCATATTCTGCCGTTACCACAAGTTCCTATCAATCTGCTATGGTCGCTATAGAAGACCGGGAATACATAAAGCCATTCGATACCAAGCTGGTCTCATTCGGAGAGAGCTTTTTCGTCGTAACACTGGCAAAAGCAATTCTGAAACACCCCGAATGGACTATAGACGATGCTTACTCAGCCGCGGAAAAGCTGCGCAGTAAATTCCACATGTGCTTTATCCCGCAGAATCTTACATTTCTCAAAGCAGGCGGGCGGGTCAGCAATGCCGGCGCTCTGATTGGAAATGTGCTCAAGATCGTACCTCGTATTAACATTCTTGACGGATACCTCGTCGCAGACAAAAAATACAGAGGACGTTTCGATAAGACGATTGAAAAAGCATTCCGGGAAATGGACGAAAAATATCACTACGCTAGAGACCTGTTATGGATTGGCATGGGTCCCGGCTTTTACGAAAAATATAAGGACACTGTTCAGAAACTCGCTGAAAGCATGGGGTTCCGCAAGCTTGTCTGGTGTCCGACCGGTGCGGTCATCACGACACATGGCGGCCCCGGCGCCTTCGGTATAGCCGGATGTGAAGAAAATTCAGGGTTTGAGCTGTAGAACAGATGCTCCCGGCGGCAGCTATTGCGTCAGGCTCACTGGCTTAAAAGAAAAAGTACTCATCCTTTTACCGATACCGGTAACGGATGAGTACTTTTTTCCTTCTATAAGCTTTGTAGCTCTGTTAATAAAATTGCAGCTGTTTTCCGCTTTTCATTCCGCAGTTCAAAAGTCGTAATCCTTTTCCTGCTTGGCCTGAATATCCGGAATGCCGGAGAGCATAGGTTTAATCTTCTCACCCTTGAATACACGGCGTTCATAGTTCTTTGTAATCGCGAAGACCGTACCGGAGCAGGCAACGACTCCGATCAGGTTGGGCAGGGCCATCAGTCCGTTAAAGGTATCGGAAATATCCCATGCAAGAGAAGAGGTCATCTGGGCTCCCAGGAAGATACAGATAACAAAGATGACACGATAATAGATTGTCGTGTCCTCACCGAAGAGATATTCCCAGGATTTCTTGCCGTAATGGGACCAGCCCAGAATGGTTGAATAAGCGAACATGATCAGTGCCAGGGTGACAAAGATGGAACCTGCGACGCCAAAGACATCCGAGAAGCAGAGACTGGTAAGAGAGGTTGCGGAAATGGATTCGTCTATCATCTTGCCGGTGCTCAGGTCTACTTTTCCTGAAGTAAGGATAGCCATTGCAGTAATCGTACAAATGATCAGTGTATCAGCGAATACTTCAAAAATTCCCCAGATACCCTGGGTAACCGGCTCCTTGGCATTGGAATTGGAATGGACCATAACGGAAGATCCAAGTCCTGCTTCATTGGAGAAGACGCCTCGTTTCAGTCCCCAGCGGATGACGGTACCAAGCGCGCCGCCTGCTACAGCTCTGCCGTTGAAAGCGAATTTGAAAATCGAAACAAAGGCCGGTCCAATCAGAGAAGAATCCCAGAAAATCAGGATCATAGACCCGAGGATATAAAAAATTGCCATAAATGGCACCAGCTTCTCAGCGACAGATGCGATACGGCTGAGTCCACCGACAATAACGATTGCGACCGCAAATACCAGGACCATACCGATGATCAGTCTCATGGTATCGAAGTGTCCGACCTGTCCGGATGTGACGCCCATCTGGTTCAGGGTTGTCTCAACATTGTCCGTGATACCGTTGACCTGACTCAAGTTGCCGATTCCGAAGCTTGCCAGAACAGCAAAAACAGAGAAGGCTCCTGCCAGGATGGCTCCAATGGTCCTGCATCCCTTTAAGGACCCCAGTCCGTCGTGCAGATAGTACATGGCTCCTCCGGACCACTCTCCGTTCTTGTTTCTCCTTCTGTAGAAGATACCCAGCACATTTTCAGAATAGTTAGTCATAAGGCCAAGGATTGCAGCAATCCACATCCAGAAAATGGCTCCCGGTCCACCGGATACAATTGCGGTTGCGACACCGACGATATTTCCGGTACCTACCGTAGCAGAAAGCGCTGTACAAAGAGACTGGAACTGAGAGATTGAATTTTCATCCTCGCTCTTCCTTACGTCCTTCCTGGAAAAAACAGAACCAATGGATTCTTTCCACCAGTGATGCCAGTGACGGAACTGGAACCAGCCGTTGCCGAAGCAGACCAGAACGCCTACGCCCAGAATGCCGAACAGCATGGCCGTCCATACCCAGCTGTTAATGGCGCCGTTTACTGCCGATACGCCATCCAGTACCTTATTGGAACCGGTCGTAAAGGCAAAGACAATCAGTATGGCGAAGAGCACCAGGCCGAATACAATTGCGGTTATTTTTCTTTTTTTCATACACACTGCCTCCCACTCATGCATTTTTCACTGCGAACAAATAAGTGCATAGGTCTTTATTCGCTGCATTCAGGTCCGGACACCGCGGTGCTCGCCGAGCATCCATGCATAAATTCCCGTACGGTTCACTGCCCGCGTAAAAAAAGAGCTCTTGAGACTTATAGAAATCTCAAGGGCTCCTTTGTCCTGAACATGAATACTTTTTGTATAGCTGTACGATAGCATTGTTCGTATTCATTCGTCAACTAAAACATTTCTTATTTTTTTATTTTTTTGAATAATATTTTATATTTTTTATGCTGTCAAAAATATTTTCAAAAGAATTTGCGTTTTCTTTCTGCTCATTTTTACTATCTTTCGGAGCATTTTTTTACTTCACAGATGCCATC
>JAXJVN010000021.1:0-15259 GCA_036308545.1 Eubacterium sp.
CTTCCCTCCATAGCAATCAGGCGGTTTACCAGCTGGTCACGCGACATTTCAAGGCTGAAGATTGCAACCGACTTCTGCTTGCGAAAAGCCATGTATTCAGCAATATTAAGAACGAAGGCAGTTTTGCCCATGGAAGGTCTTGCGGCTACCAGAATCAGATCCGACTTCTGGAAGCCGGATGTCTTATAGTCCAGGTCGGTAAATCCGGTGGCAAGTCCGGTTACCTTGCCGTCAGTATGAGCTGCTTTTTCAATGTTCTCCAGAACACGGACCACGATGTCACTGATAGATTCCGAATCTACGCTGTTTCCCGTCTGAAAAAACTTAAAGAGCTCAGCTTCCGAATCCTCCATGATCCGGTCTGTCGTTTCCTGTTCTTCATAGCACCGGTTCTGTGCTTTTGCAGCCAGACTGATCAGAGTGCGAAGCCTGGACTTGTCCTTGACAATCTTGCAGTAGCCTTCAACATTCAGCGAAGACGGCACCATGTTTAAGAGTGACCGCACATAAGAAAATTCCGATATTTCAGGCGGAACTTTTTTCTCCCTGAGACGTTCCTGGAGGGTAATGATATCAACTGCCTTTCCTTCATTATGAAGTTCCAGCATGGAATCAAAAATCACTCCGTACTGCTTCTGATAAAAGTCTTCGCCTGTAAGCATCTCCGAAGCTGTTTCAATTGCTTCAGGCCTCATCAGCATAGATCCGATGACGCCCTGCTCTGCCTCTTCACTGTGAGGCATGATTCTTTTTAAGATAGCTTCCTGTTCCGGCATAGATCTTATTTCTCTTCCACAACATTTACGTTAAAAGAGGCGGTTACCTGCGGATGGATCTTGACTTTGACTGAAGCAGTTCCCAGTCCTTTAATCGGAGCCTCCATCTGAATCTTTTTCTTATCCAGTTCAAATCCCAGCTGACTCTTTGCAGCCTCAGCGATTTCCTTGGAAGAAACAGAACCGAAAACCTTGCCGCCCTCCCCTGTTTTCATGGCGATCTTTACTACGCTGCCTTCAATTTTCGCAGCAAATTCTTTCGCAGCTGCCAGCTGTTCTGCAGCAACTTTTTCCTCGTGCTTCTTCTGCATTTTCAGTTTGCTTAAATTTGCAGGGGTAGCTTCCACTCCAAGTCCCTTAGGCAGGATCATGTTGCGGGCATAGCCGTCACTGATATTGACGATTTCTCCTTTTTTTCCCTGTGATTTTACATCCTGAAGCAAGATTACTTTCATGCGATCTCTCCTCCATCTAACATTTCATCGAGTGTATTCTTCAAATATGCGACAGCCTCGGACATGGACATCTTCTCCAGCTGGCATCCGGCTATATTCAGATGGCCGCCGCCGCCCATACGTTCCATGATGATCTGTACGTTCACTTCATCAATCGCCCTGGCGCTGATATAGATCGTATTCTTATATTCCGTTAGGACAAAAGATGCGCGGACTCCTACAACGTCAAGAAGCTGATTGGCTGCCTGAGCGCCGACAATCGTCGGGCTTTCAACGGAGGGCGCGGAAGGGCTGATAGAAATTGCAAACTGCCCCCGGAACATTTCGGCATTGGAAATTGTTTCACCTTTAAGCTGATAGTCTTCCAGCCTTTCCCGGAACATCTTCCTTACCCTGGTTACGTCCGCTCCGCATCTTCTCAGGTAAGCAGCGGCTTCAAAGGTACGGACGCCTGTCTTCTGCATGAAATTGTCCGTATCCATCATGATGCCGGCATAGATGGCATCCGCTTCTATATTGCGCAGACGCAGCTCATCCGAGAAGTACTGGAGGATCTCAGCCACCATCTCACAGGCAGAAGAGGCATAAGGTTCAATATAGGAAAGTGTTGCGTTCTTGATATAATTGCTGGTCTGACGGTGATGGTCCAGAACCATTATGGTATCTGTCATGCCAAGAAGCGGCTGACATTCGGTATAATCCGGCGTGTTCGTATCCACCACGACCAGCAGGGTATCCCGGTTTACCATCTCCTGCGCCTCATGCATGGTGACAAAGAGATCTTTATCATATGCGGGATCCTTACGGAAAACCTCTATAAAAGGCTTTGTCGAAGAAGTAGGATTGTCGATGACAATATAAGCCTTTTTCTTCTGGGTCTGCGCGGCACGGTAAATTCCGATTGCCGCTCCGAAACAGTCGATATCTGCCAGCCTGTGGCCCATTACGACAACCTTTTCCTTTGAATCGATAAACTCACGGAGCGCATGCGCCTTGACACGGGCTTTTACTCTGGTATTTTTCTCTACACCCTGACTCTTTCCACCGTAGTAAGTGATGCTGTCGCCATTCGACACGACTGCCTGATCCCCGCCGCGTCCCAGTGCCAGATCCATGGCAATCCGGGCACTCTGTTCGTTGCGCGTATAAGAGTCATTGCCTGCTCCGATTCCTATGCTCAGCGTCAGTTCCATATCGCTGCCTGCCTGAAGCTTCTTTATCTCATTCAGGATAGCGAAGTGTTCTTCCCGGATCTTGTCCAGAGTCTCGGTTCTCATTACGACGAAATATTTGTCTTTTTCGAGTTTTTTCACCAGGGCTCCCCTGGATCCGAAATACTGGTTCAGCTTCTGGTCGATCAGCGCGGACGCTAGAGACTTCTGGACCTCTTCTACCTTGTTCAGGGCTTCATCATAATTATCCAGGTATACCAGTCCGACTACCATCTTCTCATCGCGGTACTTCTGCATATAATCATACAGTATCGTCTCATTAAAGAGAAAAACGGTATAGAGAAAAGGAGCTCCTTCTGCTTTATGTTCAAGCAGATTGGAGGTTTCCACCAGAGAACGGACCGTTACATGACGGATCTCAATTCTAAAATGCTGAGATCCATAATCAATTTCATAATCTGCCAGTTCTCCTTCTTTTGGAAATTTTTCCGGTTTAATTTCCGAAAAAATCCCGGTAAGCGACTTATTATACTTTCTCTGTTCTTTCCCTGTAAGTTCTGCAAAGGCATCGTTAAACCAGAGAACCTTACCCCCGCTGTCTGTAACGGCGTAAGGAATGGAAAGATCGAGCATGAGCTGTTTCTGTACCTGGCCGTATTCAAGGGCAAACCCGACCATTTCGGAGAAGATGCCCTTCTGCTGCAGATACCAGATGATAGCTAACGCAATAATATAAATGCCGATTCCTGCTGAAAAAACAATTCCGCCGGGTATGCTGATAAAATATACGCCGGCGTTTGCCGCGATCAGGATAAAAACCATCAGCAGAGGGGTCTGCATGTACTTTTTTAGTTTTCCGGTTACTTTAACGTCATTCATCTTACTCAACAGAAAAACGGCCTGACCCTGCCGGTCAGGCCGCCCCATAATTCATATATCCGATTTTTTTTGTTTATCTGATAAAGATTTTCTGAAACTGATCAGAAAGGAATCCTGCTGCTGTCCATCTCAGGGATATTCATAAAGTCATCCGGATTCACATTTGCGTCCGGACCATTTCCTGCATCAATGGAAGAAGGAGCTTCCTGAGCATTTCGGAAATTCTGAGAATTGTTAAACTGCGCTTCGCCTCTGGATGCCGCAGCCTTGCTCTCCATAAATTCCTGATCTTCTACGATTACATCCGTCGTATAGACTGTCTGGCCATCCCGGTTTGTATAGCGGCCGGTCTGGATTCTGCCGGTGATGCCGATCTTGGTGCCCTTATGAAGATATTTCTCCGCAAATTCTGCAGATTTTCCGAAAGCAACGCAGCCGATAAAATCAGCTTCCTGTTCATTTCCGCCCTGATTGCCTGAACGGCGGCGTCTGTCTACTGCCAAGGTATAGCGGGCAATCTGCGTAGCGTTTTCACCATTAGAATAACGAATATCCGGATCTCTGGTAAGTCTTCCAACAAGTATAACTTTATTCATATTTTTTACGTCTCCTATAAATTTATCGCGTTCTTTGATTTTATCATAAATGGCCATTGGGGTCAACGAAACATGAACGGCCGTCTTCCCGCTCTGTCATGGGCCTGTACTGTAATCCAAGCCGGACTTTCAGCTGTAATCTCATGCCGTAATCTGACCCAGAACTTCGCCAATAGGCTTTTGGATCAGAAGGACCGCGTTTCTGTCCATGGAAGTTGTTCCTTTATTGATCAGGACAATATTATCACCTCGGAAGTACTGAACAAGCCCTGCTGCAGGATATACAACCAGAGAAGTTCCGCCTACGATGAGCAGATCCGCGTTTTCAATCGCGCGTACCGCGCCCTCCAGCGTCTGCATGTTCAGTCCTTCCTCATAAAGGACTACGTCCGGCTTTATCATGCCGCCGCATGCATCACAGACCGGAACGCCATCGTGTTCCGCCATGTACCGCGCGTCGAAAAACTTCCCGCATTTTGTACAGTAATTGCGATGAACGCTCCCATGAAGCTCATAGACTTTTTTGCTTCCGGCTGCCTGATGAAGTCCGTCGATATTCTGCGTTACGACAGCAGTGAGCCTGCCTTTTGCCTCCAGTTCCGCCAGCTTTTTATGAGCTGCATTCGGTTTCGCATCGAGTGCCAGCATCTTATCATGATAAAAACGGTAGAATTCCTCCGGGTGCCTTACAAAGAAGGAGTGGCTCAGGATCGTTTCAGGCGGATAGTCATATTTCTGATGGTAAAGGCCATCAACGCTCCGGAAATCCGGAATTCCGCTCTCTGTCGACACGCCTGCGCCGCCAAAGAAAACAATTCTCTTGTGACTGTCAATTAATTTCTGCAGTTCCTGTATATCCCGGTCCATACTTACGCCTCCCTTTTCAGAACACTCTCTATGGTCAGAATACAGCTTACGTTCAAAACATTTTCCTATGAAAACAGCTGTTAAGTGACAGAAAGACCGCTGCGGCCAGATCTTTTATACAATCTTAATCTTTTACTGATCAGTTTACTCTTACGCCCTGAATGACCGTCCGGTTGGTATGGTTCCTGGTGCAGGTCGAAAGCGTTACAATCCGGTCGTCTTTATCAAATGTGAAGCTGCCCATGTCCACTTCCGATTCATTCTTCATCTTTTCTGCCCAATCCACGAACTTGGCGTCCCTTCCGTCAAAAATCGTATAGACTTCTGTTTCCGGAAGCGTGACCTTCATGCTGAAAATTTCATATTTATAATCCCCTTCCGGCGTCAGGATCCAGAATTCCGGCGGTTCTCTCTTTGTTTCATCGTCAATCATCAGCTGAAGAGAACTGAACATGGACTTATCCCACATATTATGGCCGTAAATAATGGTATTCGGATCCTCGAAATTCCCGCTGTTCAATTCTTCGACAAAAATAGATCCCGCTTTATTATAAGTTCCGTCCGTTGTATGGTGCAGATAGAAATCATTATCCTCGCCATGCATAACCGGATAGCTGATGCCAAGGCTCTTGATATAAATCCAGCCAACAACGTCCTTATTCACTTCCTTCAGCGACGCAAAGTCAACTGAAATCGGTGCCTTAATTACTTCTTTTTTCTCTTCCTTCGTGTCAGAAGATGCATCCACCACGACTTCTTCCGTAGAGTCCTCTGTATTCGCGGAAATATACTGGCGGAGGGACTCATATTCCTTCTGGCTCTGTCGGTATTCCAGCATATTTTTTGCCAGGAATCCCCCCGAAACAGCAATCACCGCCAGACAGATCATAATTCCTATCGTCAGAAGAGGACTCGATTTCTTTTTCCCGTTATTACTCATCACTTCTACCTTTGCATTTCCAGACGGCAAGTGCAGATTGCCGTTCTCTTTCTCTATACTATCAGGAAATCCGCTTTTCATGCAGCGCCGGAATTCTCTTCATGACCTCTCCGGTCAGAATTCCGATCAGGACCCCTGTTCCGCATCCTGCCAGACACAGGATCGGCAGATACCAGAGCAGGGGAAGCGCGGGCGTTACGATCAGTGCCGCCAGCAGCTGTCCGATGTTATGGGAAGTGCCTCCTGCAGCGCTTACCCCCAGAATGGTAAAGCGGCCGCTTGTTCGCAAAAATGTCATGACGGCGAGGCTTAATGCGGCTCCTAATGTACCGTAGAAAATGCTGAAAAGGTTTCCGAACAGAAAACCAATTACAGCCACTCGGATCAGGGATACCAGAAAGGCTTCCTTTGCCCCGTACTGATACAATACTATCATGATTACGAAATTAGCAAGCCCCAGCTTGATACCCGGAATACCGATATTGACCGGGATCAGGTATTCAATGTATCCGGTCAGGATCGCAGCTGCCGTGAAAAGCCCAAGGGCTGCTGTCCTTCCGGCAATGCCTCCCGCCGAATCCGGCTTTTTCCTATTTTGCTCTATCATACCTCTACTTGTCTTTTTGCAATCTGGCGATTTCCTTCCGGCTGTTCCGTTCAAAGATATGCAGCAGTTCTTTTTCCTCCAGTATACCGCACGCTGTGCAGCAATGAAGGACATTTCATCCGGCTATCGCATCCGGCTTGCTGTCTGTTGTTATGGTTTCCTCCGTTTTTCCGCCTTGTTCAAAAATCTGCAGGACTATGCGGTTGGGAAGGCAGATAATGCTGCCTCCGCTCCTGCTGATGGGCAGTGAATGAACGCAGGTCTGGTCCGGACAGTCGGCATAGATCATTCTCACCTTGCCGTCACGGATTTCACATATGTTAGTTTTTCCTATCTCAATCGTGCGGTCCGTATCCAGAGGGTATTGTCCGTATTCTCTGCCTCCGACTGTAATCTTCAGCATAGCATCTGTATTTCTGCTGCCGTGTATAAGAAATCCTGCCATCATCAGAACAGAAGCCAGGATAATCGCCAGAATCAGCACCAGGTCATTCCTTCGTCTGCTGCTTATCTTCATGATGTTCCTTCTCGTCTATTCTATTCATTGACACTGATTATTTTCGATTCATTGATGCTGATTATTTTCAGTCTAACTATTAATGCTGATTATTTTCAGTCTATCCATTGATGCTGATTATTAGTCTATCCATTGGTACTGATTATTAGTCTATCCATTGATACTGATTATCTGTATCGGTCAGGCAAACCCTTACATCGGGAATGTCCCCGGCAAATTTTTCCGCCTTGTCTTTTCCAAGCAGCATGCAGACTGTGGAAAGGATATCGCAGACCGTATCATCTTCTCCGACAATTGTCGCCATATTCAAATCCGTTTCTGCAGGAAAACCGGTTTGAGGATCCAGGATATGGTGATAGATCTTTCCATCTTCTTCAAAATAGCGTTCATAAATTCCGGAGGATATGACGCACTTGCCGGATACCTCCACTGTATCCAGAATCGTACCGCTGTCTTCAAAAGGAGTCTGAAGTCCGATCTTCCAGTGAGATCCGTCCGTCTTGGATCCTACCGTGCTTATGTTATGCCCGAGGTCGATCAGAGCGGACTCACATCCGTTATTTCTGAGATAATCCTTCAGCTTCATGGATATGTATCCTTTTGCTGCAGACCCCAGGTCTATGGTCGTATCCGCCGAATCAAAGACCAGCGTAGTGCCTTCCAAATGCACCTTCGTATAATCGACCCTTTCAAGCGCTTCTTTGATTTCTTTCTCCGAAGGCACGGTGTCCTTGTGGTCCGAAAAGTCCCAGAGATCTGTCAGCGGAAGCACCGTAATATCGTATGCGCCGTCCGTACGCCGGCAGAAATCCAGAGCCTTGTCCAGACAGGCAGCCAGATCTTCGGATACTTCTACGGTTTCTTCCGTGCGGTGATTCACCTTATAAAGCTCGCTGCTCTCACGCTGCGCTGAAAAAACATTTTCCATCTCTGTGCAGATGCACATGCATCCTTCTGCCAGTTCATGCGCATCCTCTCCATAGATTTTCAGGCCGACTGCCGTGTCAAAAAAATAACCCTGTACATCCGTTTCCTGATCGGATACGTCTTGAATTATAACATCGCTCTCTTCCATTGCTGAGCCTGTGTCTGAGGAACTGCCGCCGACTGAGTTTCCTGCGGAAGAGTCTGAAGAAGTACGGCTTTCTGCCTTTGCTTCTTCCCTGCTTCCTGAATCCGCGCAGGCGCTGAGGCAGAGTACCGGGATCAGGATGAGGTTAAATATTTTTTTCCATGTCTTCATAAGAGTTAGTTTAGCACAAAAGGAAAGTCAGTAAAATACAAAGAAAGAGCCAGACCAGCATTCCGTGCTTTACCGCAGACGGAAATGCAGCTCCGGCTCTTTTTTTCGCCGGCTTCACCTTTTTACAGTGAAACCTTTTTTTGTTCAAAATCAGACAATGCAGTGTCTCGGGCAGACTTCCTTGCAATGACCGCAGTCCGTACAGAGACTGTAGTCGATGGTCGGGAAGCCGTTAAAGCTGATGGCTTTCGCCGGGCACTCCCTTACGCACTTCTGGCAGGAAATACAGCCGATCTTGCAGTTCTGCATGACCGGTTTGCCCTTCTCCGGATTGACGCATCCGATATGGGAAGTGTAATGATAGGGCACTTCTATGATCATATCCTTGGGGCAGGCCTTGATACACTTCTTGCAGTCCATGCACTTGTCTTCATCGACCTTAGCAATGCCCTTTACGATATGAATCGCATCATATTCGCAGACCGCAACGCAGTCTCCAAAGCCTTCGCACCCATAAGAGCAGGACTTGGGACCGCCGCCCGGCGCGACCTTGACCATGGCACAGTGCTCCTGACCGGAATACTCGTATTTATCCGTCGTCTTGTCACAGTCGCCTGTGCAGCGTACAAAGGCAACCTTTCTCTGCGCGTCACCTGCTGCAGTTCCCATAATTGCTGCGATCTTGTCCGCTACCGGCTTCTGTCCGACAACGCAGGCATTGACCGGAGCATTGCCGGCTACAATTGCACCTGCAAGAGCATCACAGCCCGAAAAGCCGCAGGCTCCGCAGTTGGCGCCCGGAAGCTCTTCCCGGACTTCTGTAACTCTCTCATCTTCTTCTACCGCAAATACATGACTGGCAATTCCCAGAAAGACTCCGACAAAAATGCCGACGCCGCCAATCAGTATGGTAGCAATTACTACTGGCATTTTTCTTCCTCCTTTACTTGAACGCCGAGAATCCGAAGAACGCGATGGACATCAGGGCCGCGGTTGTCATGACGATCGGGAATCCCTTCATCGGTTCGGGAATATCATTGTATACCATTTTTTCACGGATGTTGGACAGGATGACAATGGCAATCCAGTAGCCTGCTGCTGTAGCAAAGCCGACAACAGTGCCGGTCAGAATGCCGTATCCGTTATTGGCATTGTCGATCGCAACGCCAAGTACTGCACAGTTGGTCGTAATCAGCGGCAGATAGATACCGAGCGCTTCATAAAGACTGTGCATATATTTCTTAAGGAACATCTCAACAAACTGTACCAGGGCCGCGATAACCAGAATAAAGACAATGGTCCTGAGGTAGGTTACATTAAGCGGTACCAGGATCAGGTGGTCCAGGATTCCGGCTACAAAGCTGGATAAGGTCAGAACGAAGGTCAGGGCCATGCCCATTCCGAAAGCTGTGTCGCGCTTCTGGGATACGCCCAGGAAGGAACAAATTCCAAGGAACTGGCTCAGGACGACATTACTGATGAGGCAGGCCTCAATTGCAAGAATGATAATAGTCATGGCTTATTCCTCCTTTCCTTCTGCTTTTACCGTCTCTGCAGCTTTGGGGGCTTCTGCCTTCACTGCCTGCGCAGCAGGTTTTTTCTGCACATCCTTAATGATCTTCTCTGCCTGTGCAGCTTCGACTGCTTCCTTACCGGAGCAGTTGTCTGCCTTCATGCAGGAGAAGCAGCTCTCGCCGCAGGTCTTGAGGGTCGGATCCCAGAGTCTCTTGTCTCTTCTGCCCGCGCCGATTTTGAGCTTGTTCATGATAGCGACGAACAGGGCGAAGACCAGGAAGGCTCCCGGTGCCAGAACGAAGATGTTGATCGGAACGTAGGAAGCCGGTGTGATTTTGATGCCGAACCAGGTTCCGTTTCCAAGAATCTCACGAAGAGAAGCAACCAGAAGGATTGCCAGGGTAAAGCCAAGCCCCATTCCGATTCCATCAAAGAAAGAAGCAACAGGCGGCTTCTTGCCGGCATAAGCTTCGGCACGTCCCATGATGATACAGTTAACAACGATCAGGGGGATATAAAGTCCCAGGGCCTTGTTGAGTTCCGGAAGGAAACCTTCCATCAGGAGCTGTACGATCGTTACAAAGGATGCGATGACGACGATATAAGCCGGCATACGCATTTTCGCCGGAATAATATTTCTTAACAGTGAGATAAACAGGTTGGACAGAGCAAGAACAACCAGTGTGGAAAGTCCCATTCCAATCGCATTGGTGGCAGAAGTCGTAACGGCCAGTGCCGGGCACATGCCCAGAATCAGCACGAAGGACGGATTCTCTGTATAGATACCGTTCCACAGACGTTCAACAGGAGTATCTTTTTTCAATTTCATGATGCGCCTCCTTCTACCGTCTTAACAGCTGTGATTGCTCCGTTTACACATTTCACGACGGCATTTGTCGTGATGGTCGCGCCGCTGATCGCGTCAACTTCATTCGGCGCAGAAGCACCGGTCTTGGTATAAGTGAGCAGTTCATCAGCAGCATGGTCTTTGTATTTTGCAATCTCATCCTCGTCCTTGGCCTTGAGGCCCATACCAGGCGTCTCGTCCAAGGTCAGGAAGGAAATGCCGTTGAGGACCATGGAATCTCCTGTCGTAATGCCTGCCATCAGTTCGACCTCACCGCCGTAGCCTTCTGAGTTGGATACGTCCAGAACATAACCTATTGTATTTCCATCCGCATCAAGTGCAGCATTGATAGTATTGACCGTCGTGCTGGAAACGCCGGCATCCTCCAGGGCTTTGGCCATCTTATCAGCATCAAATTCCATGTCATCGCTGAAGGAATCCGCATCCGCAAAAACAGTCTGCATGGCAGCTGCCTTTGTCTTGGCTTCCTGCTGACGGATCGGTTCTTCCGTAACGTTATTGACAAGGCCTAAGAGCAGTCCGGAAATGACGGTAATGATAGTCAGGATGACGATATCATGGGCGGTTGAGGTTTGTTTCTTTGCTTTGCTCATGCCTTCTTCGCCTCCTTCTTCTCCTTGGGAATGCCAAACGCGCTCGGTTTGGTGTAATGCTCGATCATAGGAACCAGGCAGTTGGCGAAGATGATCGAATAGGATACACCTTCGGATCCGTTTCCGACCATGCGGAAGAGCCAGGTCATGACTCCCAGGAACAGGGCATAGATAATTCTGCCCTTCTGGGTGATGGGACTTGTAACATAGTCTGTCGCCATGAACCAGGCGCCCAGCATGATGCCGCCTGCGCAAAGCTCTTCAAGCGTAAAGTACAACGGATTTGCATAGCCCTTTATAGCTGCTGTAATGCAGGTCAGGACTGCGAAGCTTCCAAGATACAGGACCGGAATCTTCCAGTCGATGATCTTCATAACCAGAAGGAAGAGTCCGCCGATGAGCAGGCAGAGAGCCGAGGTCTCACCGATAACGCCTTCTACATTTCCGAAGAAAAGGGCTCCTAAATCAAAGTCAACGCCCTGCTTGAGATAAGCAAGGGGTGTCGCTCCGGAAAGGGCATCTGTCGTTCCCGCTACTTCCGTTACCAGATGAGTAAAGCCACCCTTTGCGGCGTAGCTGGTCATCTGTCCTGAGAAAGAGATCAGCAGGAAGCATCTGGCACCCAGGGCCGGGTTCATGAAATTCTGGCCGAGGCCGCCGTAAATCTGCTTTACGACAACGATTGCGAAGACCGATCCGAGAACTGGGATCCACCAGTTGATTTCCGGCGGCATATTGAGGCCGATCAGAAGTCCCGTAACAACGGCCGACAGATCTCCGATGGTATTGTCTTTTTTCAGAATTCTCTCATACAGGTATTCCGCCGCGACTGCCGAGCAGATAGACAGCAGAACAATCAATAGCGCATGCAATCCGAAATTAACGATTCCGAAAATGGTTGCCGGCATCAGGGCCAGGATCACGTAAAGCATGATCTTATTGGTCGTAATGCTGTTTCTCACATGAGGCGAGACAGAAACCCGGAATTTCTTATTTTCACTCATTTCTCTTCCCTCCTCATTTCTTCTTGCGTTTGGCTGCCATTACTGCGCGGCGCATGGATTTAATGTTTGCCGCCAGCGGCCTCTTAGCCGGGCAGGAGAAGCTGCAGGAACCGCACTCGACGCATTCCAGTCCGAAATAGGCCTCGAACTGCTCCGGATCGCTGTGCTCCGCGAAATCTGAAAGCTTGCAGGGCATCAGGTGTGCCGGACATGCTTCCAGGCAGCGGCCGCAGTTAATGCAGGCCGATTCTTTATTTCTGGATACTTCATCCTTTGTAAAGCAGGTAATGCCGCCGGATGTCTTGGTTACCGGGACGTCGGTTGCGTAAAGAGCAAAGCCCATCATGGGACCGCCGGATATGATTTTTTCCGGTTCTGTTTTCCAGGCTCCTGCACCGTCTATAATTTCCTGATAGGACATGCCGATCTTCACCTTATAGTTGCCGGGCTGTGCCGGAGCATCGCCCGTCAGGGTAAAGATTCTCTCTGTCAGGGGCTTTCCTTCCATAACCGCATCATGAACAGCTATTACGGTAGCAATATTATCCACAACGCAGCCGGCATCTGCCGGGAGCATCTTAGAATTCACTTCTCTGCCGGTGACCGCGTTGATCAGGCAGCGTTCAGCGCCTTCCGGATACTTGGTCTTCATCACGGCCACTTCCATACCGGGCTCGTTCGCCACCGCCTTCTTCATGATCTCAATTGCTTTGGGCTTGTTGTCCTCAATGCAGATGACGCCTTTTGCCTTGTCCAGGACCTTCATCATGCACTTAAGGCCGCTCACGATTTTCTCAGGGTACTCCATCATGCAGCGGTAATCGCTTGTCAGATAAGGCTCACACTCACACCCGTTGACCAGGATATGATCAACCTTATCCGGTTCCTTGGGAGCAAGCTTTACCGCGGTTGGGAAGCCTGCACCTCCCATACCTACGACTCCTCCCTCACGGATTCTTGTCAGAATGTCCTCCTTTGTGGCATTCTCCAGAGAATCCAGCGGCGTAAACTTTGCTGTTTCGTACTGCTCGTCATTGGTGATGATGATTGCATCACCCATGTCTCCGACTGCATTTCTTCTCTTCTCAATACCCTTTACGGTACCGGAAACAGAAGAAAAAATCGGTGCAGACACGAAGCCGCCGGCTTCAGCGATCTTCTGCCCTGCCAGCACATGATCTCCCTTTGCCACCACCGGCTTTGCGGGAGCACCTATGTGCTGAGAAAGCAAAAAGGCAAGTTCTTTTCCGGGCTGCAGTTCCTTGATTTCCTGATCCATGGAAATCTCCTTGCCATCGTAAGGATGAACGCCGCCCTTAAAAGTAAGGATTGCCATTTTCCTTCCTCCTTTCCTTTCTTTATTTTTATTTTATCCGGAAAAAAGCCTTTCCCGGATCACATCACACAAGACTATTATAAACTTTTTTTTAGAAATTGTGCAAAAATATCGGGAAAATCATCTTTTTTCTTCATCAATGTTCCAAAAAAAGTACATGTTCTTCCCGAATTTTTGTGAAATATTTATCATTCTGATATAAAACCGCTTTAAACCGAAAAAGAGCGGGAATCCTCTACCATTTGGGATTCCCGCTCTTATATTTTAGCGTCACTCGAACTCACTAAGCAAAAGGTGATTCTAAACAAATAAACGATATGAGATGAAATAATATTTCAGGGAATAAGAAGATCTTCGCGAAGTAGAAAATCTATAATATTACAATGAATGATTCCCTGATTATCTGTCATCATGCCGGGAATGTCAGACCGGATGATGATTCGTTTAAAAAAGTCGTTTGTTAATTTCAACGAATCCATTTCTGTATTTTCTTTAGCAAGGTTTGCCATTTGCCAGGCGGATTGTATATACATGCGTTTATCCCCCTGATTGACGACAAAGTCTATCTCCTTTTGTTTTTTTTGTCCGTTCCGGCGATCTGTTACAACTCCTACATCCACTGCATATCCTCGACGGATCAGTTCCATATAAATGATATTTTCCATCATGTGTCCCGGATCGATCTGCCTGAACTGAAGGCGTGCGTTCCGAAGCCCGATATCCGTATAATAATACTTGTTAGGATATTCGAAATAGGATTTGCCTTTAATATCATATCTCCGCGCTTCATAAATGAGAAAAGCATCGATCATATAACCGATATATGCGCTGACCGTATTATTGCTGACACTTGCATGTTTGACGCTATTCAGCGAGTTGACGATTTTCGTTGCATTGGTCAGCGAACCGACGGAGGAACTGAAAAAGTTCAGCATATCATCCAGAATATCCTGTCTCTCGATACCGTTATATTCGATAATGTCTTTGATATAAACTTCTCGAAAAAGCGACTGGAGATAGTCCTGCTTCTGTCGGATGCTGTGAAGGTTCAGCAGATAAGGCATGCCACCGTAGATAAGGTATTGTTCAAAATTATCCCGGCGGTCACCGCCCATCGCCTGATTATACTCCGAAAAAGAAAGTGGATATACATGGATCTGCGAAGCCCTTCCTCTGAACTCAGTTGCGATATCTTTAGAAAGCATTTTTGAATTGCTTCCTGTAACATAAACATCCAGATTCGGAGAGTCTTTCAATTCGTTTAAGAGGTCGTAGATGGTAATACTGTATCCCGGATTATCAGGATCCGGTGTTTCATAGCAAAATTGAATTTCATCAATAAAGAGATAAAACTGCTGCGGATTGTTTGAAATTAATTCATTTACATGATCTGCCAGCCGTATCGGGTTGCGGTATTTTGCATCCTTTCGTTTATCCAGTTCAAGCTTTATGATGTGATCCTCCGGAACGCCGGAATTCAGAAGATATTCATAGAACAGCTGAAAAAGCAGAACAGACTTTCCGCATCGGCGTATCCCTGTGATTACCTTGACCTGCCCGTCATGCATATACTCCTTAAGCAGCCGGATATAGGAATCTCTTGCAATCATGAAAAGCCGCTCCTTTCTTTTGAAAATTCAGGCCGTTACGGCCTGAATTTATATTGAGAATACCACCGCTGCATCTTTTTTTCAAGATGATGTGATATACTGATGACAGGAATTCACCAATTTCCGGAGGATATCAGAATGGCAAAACTTCCAATTGGGATTCAGTCTTTTGAAGATCTGCGAGAAAATGGCTATCTCTACGTTGACAAGTCGATGTATATCCGCGAACTGTCAGACGGTGGAAAAACATTCTTTCTGAGCCGGCCGCGGCGGTTTGGGAA
>JAXJVN010000022.1:0-1950 GCA_036308545.1 Eubacterium sp.
CTGGACGTAACGGGCACCGGAATCATGGGATACGTCGATATCCCCAAAATCAACGTATCGCTGCCTATTTACCATGGAACGGACGACGCGGTTCTGCAGATTGCCATCGGCCATATCGCGGGCTCGTCCCTGCCGGTAGGCGGAGCGGGTTCCCACTGTGTCATATCCGGACACCGGGGACTGCCGTCGGCAAGGCTTTTTACCGATCTGGACCAGCTCCAGGAAGGCGACCGCTTCATGCTGCAGGTGCTGGGCGAGACCTTAACCTATGAGGTAGACCAGATCCGGGTCGTTCTGCCAAATGAACTCCAGGACCTGGAAAGGGAAGAAGGCCAGGATTACTGTACCCTGGTAACCTGCACGCCCTATGGTATCAATACCCACAGGCTCCTGGTGCGGGGACACCGGGTAGCCAATGAAGAAGGAGATGTCCGCGTGAATGCCGACGCCATCCAGATCGACCCCATGCAGGCAGCCCTGGTCATCGGAGCCATCCTGCTTCTCATCATCATGCTGTGGACCTTCCTGTCCACGCGGCATAAGAGAAGACACAGGAAGATCTATATCGACCAGCTCGAGAGCAATAGAAGCAAGGGCAATAGAACCAAGAGCAGAAAAAACGGGAAAGAGAAACTTATTAAATAATCACAGTATTAACAAGCAACAGCATTACCAAGCAACAGCATTACCAAGCAATAGCATTTACAGGCAATAGCATTAACAAGCAATAGCATTACCAGTCATATTACTTCAAGTTCTGTATACAGTAGAACGACAAAGGAGACAAAAGATATATGAGAGCGATCAAGGAGAGAAAAACAGGAAAAAGGACAGGGGCGCGTCTTGCGGCGCTTCTTTCGGCACTGGTTCTCAGCCTGCTCCCGATCGGAGCGGAAAAAAACGTAGAAGCTGCGGTCCAGCCTGACTATAGCCAGAAATGCTCCCTCTATATCGAGAGTTCAAAGGACGTTGCGGTCGATGCGAAATTCACCGTCTGGAAGGTCGCGGACTGGAAGGAAGCAGCCGATGAGACCGGTTCCTTTACTGTAGTGGACGCCCTCGGCAAAGAAGCAGCAGGTCTTGACCTGTCGGCACTCAATACCGCGGACGCGGATGCCAATGCAAAAACTGCAAAAACCGTCTACAACGTGGTTGCCAGCACCTCCGCACTGAAGCCGGTCGCTTCCAAGATTGACATCAAAGCGGCAAACGGTGAGAAAGCCGCCCTCGCAGAAGGTCTTGAAGCCGGCCTCTACCTGATCTACGGAGCAGGAAACGACGGCACCGTCATGAGTCCGGTCCTTGTCAGTCTGCCGCTCTACGACGAGGTAAGCGGATTCTGGGGCTATGAGGTCACCATCGAGGCAACCAAATTCTCGGCACCCCAGCCGGCCGACAAGCTCTCCGTCCGCAAGGTATGGAAGGGTGACAGCGAAAAAGACCGTCCGGTCTCCATCACCGTCGTCATCAAGAACAAGACCACAAACGTCCAGAAGGAAATCAAGCTCACCAAGGAAGCAAACTGGGCGGCAGACGTAACCCTTTCCGATTTCCAGGTAAAGAGATTCGGAAATGTCACAGATTGGGCTGTAAGTGAGAAAGTAACCTCTGGCTATACCCAGGGAATCTCCAACAAGGTAAGTACCGGTACAGACGGCAGCCAGGTCTGCGTCTACACCATCACCAATACCAAGGCAAAACCCCTGACACCGAACACACCCAGGACAACAAACAACGTCCAGACCGGCGACCCCACCCACATGACCTGGCTAGTCCTGATCTTCGCAGTCAGCGGAGTCGTACTGGTCATCCTTGGGGTTAACCTTATGAAACAGAGGAAAGAAGAAAGATAAAAGAAACGGTCCGGCAAGTCAGGGATCAGACAAAGACAAGTCAGGAAACAGATGAAGATAAATCGTAATATGCAATAAAGTACTATCAAGGTACAAA
>JAXJVN010000023.1:0-31908 GCA_036308545.1 Eubacterium sp.
GAACTTGCTGTTTTCTCTTGATTTGTGAAACTCAACTCTGGTTTCAAGATGATAAACTCACATTTAGCGCACCAGCGGTTCTACGCTGCTGAACAGTTCTTTCTCTTCTTCGATTTTGGATTCACTTCCAATGACGCAGATATTTTTCTGTTCAGCCAGTGCCTTTGCAAGCGGTGCCAGAGCCCGGATATCTTCTGCCTTGGCATCCAGAATCTGGTTTCTCTCTTTCTGCACCTGTTCAATAGTCCGTCCTGCCGACCAGGCATTCAGGGAAAGAGCGCCTTTGGCAGACGCGTTCATGGGTGTATCAATTTCGCTGAAGGTACCGATGATATACTTGGTCATTTCGCGTTCGCTGGCGTCAAAGTTTTCCAGATATTCCGGCAATCCGTTATAAATATCCAGAGTTTCCTTCAGATTAGGATCGCGATAAGATACAAGCGCGGCATCTCCGTTTCTTCGGAAGTAGCTCATGCACCCATAAGCCCCGCCTTTGACCCTCAGATTAATCCAGAGGTAATCATAGTTAAGCATAACGTGCAGAACCTGAAGTGCACCGCTGTAATCGAACCCTGCCTCACGGAAGTTTCCGCTCTTTGCCACATACTGAACCTGGCCAGGAGTACGGAAAGCTTCCTGTTTTTCTTCTTTCTTCCAGCCGAAAGTCCCAGTTTCTACTTCTGTCGTATACAATTTTTTCTTAAGTGCTTCGATGCTCTCCGTTACGCCTTCCATGCCTGCTTCTTCACTGGTAATGCTGACCAGCAGATTTTCCGGACGGAAAATCAGGCGCATAAGGGTCTGAAGCTTATTGATGAGATCGTCCTTTTTCTCATCAAAATTCTTGTTGAGATCTTCAATCAGGCGGAAGAAGGTAATTCCATTCGTAGCATCCTGCCATGCTGAGTCTGCATTCTGGTAAGAGAAAGATCTCTGAACTGCCGTTGAATGGCCTGCGGAAGCGAGCGAAACGGAAAGACCTGCTTTCGCGCTGGCAAGAATTTCCTTCAGCCTCTTCGTATCATCCAGCCTGGAAGTAAATATGATTTCACGGATCATATCGAATACAAAGTTCTTCTCGGGGTAGAGATACTTCGTCTTGATTCCAAACATGCGGTGAGGAATGTCCGCGTTTCTATTGCTGACTTCCTTTTCATCCGGTGTCTGCAGCAGCTGCAGACCACAGGCAATTCCGCCCGTCCTGGCGTTAATCTCGTGGAAGAGTTCAGCGTAACTGTAGTGCTCTGTGCTTACGAAAGCCAGGCATGATTTCAGAATACCCATATAAGGGACCAGTTCTCCCGGAACATGTTCCGTATCAAAGAGCAGACTCAGATAGCTGATCCCATTCGTGTCAAAATCATGGCGGACAATAGTCGTATCTCCGGCTTTGGACACAATATTAGAGAAGACGACCGGTGTCTTTCTCTGAAGATCGCTGCGTTTCAAAAGTGGAATTTTCTCCAGATCTTCCGGCTTATCCTGGCTGCCTTGATAGTCCTTGAGTGCTTTCGTCTCTTCTATAATTCTGTTAATTTCTTCTTCACTGAGCGAAGACTTATAGGAAGCAAGTTTTTCTGCAGTCTTTGCCTCTGTCTCTGCCTGAAGTCCCCGCTTGGGCTCAAGTACGACGACAGCTGCATGCGTATTGTTCAGAAGATATTTGCGGATGAGTTCTTCAAAAAATCCCTCGTCCGCTTTTTTCTTCAGTTCTTCAAATACCTGAAGCTGCCTGAGGTAACTGAATGGCTTCGCGTCGTCATAAAGCCAGCTGTCGAAGAGATTAATCCCGTAAATCAGTCCTTTGGGGAACTGAGCGTAGTCTGCTTCACGGAAACGGAATTCAAAGAAATTGATGCCGGACATAATTGCCTTGCGGTCTATTCTTTTGTCTGCTATCTCTGTCAGAGTGTCGCGGATTACCCGTTTAAATTCTCCAAGCTGAGCGCTTTCCGCATTTTTTGACTCGATCGTGAAGAATGGCTGCAGCGTCCCATCTGCGAAGGAACCTTCAACATCCTCTCCGATTCCTGCATCCAGGAGTGCCTGCTTGACCGGTGCTCCCGGAGAATCCAGAAGAACATAGCTAAGTACAGAGAATGCCACATCCAAAGTGACGTCTTCCGCATCGCCAACGACAAAGCTTTCCGTGAGATAAGTATTTTTCTCGAGTGGTTCATCATCCAGAATCGGATAGTTCAAAAAAACTTCTTTTTCTTCGGCAAAAGGCTTCTGAATCGGAATTTCTGAATTTACCTGAATCCGGTCGAACCTGCTGAGGTATTCCTGATCAATCCAGTCAAGCTGGGCGTCCATATCCATATCACCATAGAGATAGATATAACTATTTGACGGATGATAATACTTTCTATGGAAATTCAGGAACTCATCGTAAGTCAGTTCCGGAATCACCTGCGGATCTCCGCCGGATTCAACACCATAAGGCGTATCCGGAAAAAGCGTATTAAAAACAGCGCGGTCCAGAACTTCCTCCGCTGAAGAGAACGCGCCCTTCATCTCGTTATAGACAACACCATTATATTTCAATTCGCCTTCCGGTTTGTCCAGTTCATAATGCCAGCCTTCCTGTCGGAAAATCTTCTCATTGGAATAGATGTTGGGGTAAAAAACAGCGTCCAGGTAGACGTCCATGAGATTATGAAAATCCGCGTCATTGCAGCTGGCTACCGGGTAAATTGTCTTGTCCGGATAAGTCATGGCATTGAGGAATGTGTTGAGCGAGCCCTTTGCCAGCTCAACAAAAGGATCCTTGACCGGAAACTTACGGGACCCGCAAAGCACCGTATGTTCAATAATATGGGCTACACCGGTGGAATTCTCAGGCGGGGTACGGAATCCTATGGTAAAAACTTTGTTATTATCTTTATTTGACAGAAGAGCTACCCGTGCACCTGTTTTTTTATGTTCAAGGTAAATCGCGTCTGCATGAACATCCTCAATCCGTTCTTGCTTAATCAGCCGATATGCATCATACATATAATTTCATCCTTTCTTTTTCGTATATGCCCGCTTTATATCTATCCGTTTCTTCCCGGTTCCGATCTATCGATTTTCTTCCGATTCAGATTTATCAGTTTTCTTTCCGTTTCCAATCTATCGATTTTTTTCCGGTTCAGATTTATCA
The DNA here is from genome assembly GCA_036308545.1 of Eubacterium sp. Lineage (GTDB taxonomy): Bacteria > Bacillota > Clostridia > Lachnospirales > Lachnospiraceae > Bilifractor. The sequence continues at coordinate 3,146 of JAXJVN010000023.1, forward strand.
GTTTTCTTCCCGGTTCTATGGAAACGAGCCGGCAGAAAGCCGGCTCAGTTTTTAATCAATATTTCCGTAACGCTTGATCAGGTTGTCAATGATCTGGCGGTTCATTATGTAATTGAAGCCGCCGGGGTTAATGACCATTCCCTGAGATTCCTTAATCAGGAACGTAGGAAGTTTTGTAAAGGGAACGGCTGCAAGTCTCATAGTACGGCCCGGATTCTTCATATTAAATTTCCGGAATTCCTGAACTTCTGTATATACAGGCTGATAAACAGCACCTTTTCCCGTCTTTATAAGCGGGATGCCGGCGTGCTGCTTGGGATCTGCCGGGTTCCATTCCCCTTTTATATTCGTTGTATCAAAGCTGACGATAATTCTGGAATGCATCAGATTATGGGCCATCTCCTCTTCAAGCTTTACCAGTTCCTGATTCTCCGCTTTTCCTCTTTCAATTGGACGATGGACCTGCTGCATGAAATAAATCATCGTAAGCTGAAGTTCCGGGTTCGCTTCCGGAATCTTGGCTTCCTTTGCCTTCTCGAAATCAGGAAGCGTTACAAGCTGACTGATCTGGACTCTTACCGGTGCACCTTCATCCTGGATCATCACTGCATTTGCCCCGGCAGAAGCGACTGTCAGCAGCCATGCCTTAAGCAGCTTTCCCGGAATCTCCCGAATGATCAGACTGTATTTATCTTTAATAAAAGGCTGTGCCCAGACCTGAGCCTCCTCTTTCTTCGTAAACGCATAGACCTGATCATCAAATGTATCATCATCACACTCAATAAACGGAACATTCATCGGCTGATTGTAAAGCACGTAGAGGTTCTCGTAGGTTTCAAATTTCTTAATGATAAAGCTATTATCAATTGCCATATTAATCCCCTTGAAGTATAGAATACGCATCCTTTTATCTTAAGGACTCACGATTAAAATTCTAGCATAACCGGAAGGTTTTCACAACATCGGCTCGCAGCTCGCGTAAACAAGAAGAACCCCCGCCGCATTTCCATGCGACGGGGGTTCTTCTTCATGCTTATTAAGTTTTGGGGGATCTTTTCCCCGGAACTTCGAGAATTATTCCTCGGTTCCGTAGAGCTTAACCAGCTTGTTGAGGTAAGTATATCTCTGCTTCGCTTCCTCTTCGGACTTAGCCTGCAGTCTTGCAGCCTTCTCCGGGTTTGCTCTCTTCAGAGAGTTGTAACGAACCTCACCATTGATGAAGTCGTTGTAGGACTCTGTCGGAGCCTTGGAATCCAGAGTGAAGCCAGGTTTGCCGGCTTTGATGTTGTCCGGATTGTAGCGGAACAGATGCCAGTATCCTGCTTTAACAGCAAGCTCTTCCTCGGTGATAGACTTGCCCATGCCTTTCTTGACACCATGGTTGATACACGGAGCATAGCAGATTACCAGTGACGGGCCGTGATAAGCCTCAGCCTCGGTAATAGCCTTTACGGTCTGGTTGAAGTCACCGCCGATTGCTACCTGTGCTACATATACATAGCCGTAGCTCATTGCGATGGAAGCAAGGTCTTTCTTCTTGGTTTCCTTACCGCCTGCAGCGAACTGTGCAACAGCGCCGGTAGGTGTAGCCTTGGAAGCCTGGCCGCCTGTGTTGGAGTAAACCTCGGTATCTACGACAAGGATGTTGACATCTTTGCCGGAAGCAAGGACGTGGTCCAGACCGCCGAATCCGATATCATAGCCCCAGCCGTCGCCGCCGAAGATCCACTGGGATTTCTTGTTGGCGAAGTCTTTATTTGCTACTACATATTTAGCAGATTCATTGTCTACTCCCTGGAGCAGTTCTACCATCTTATCGGTAGCTACGCCATTAGCAGCACCATCTGCCATAGTATCAAGGTAGTTCTGGCAAGCTTCCTTAACATCATCGGAAACGCCTGCTTCCATTACCTTCTTAACTTCTGCAGCGATCTTGTCTCTCTGAGCGTTCTGAGCAAGCAGCATGCCGTAACCGAACTCTGCCGCATCCTCGAACAGGGAGTTGGACCATGCCGGTCCATGTCCGTTCTGATCCATCGTATAAGGAGTGGACGGTGAAGAGTTGCCCCAGATAGAGGTACATCCGGTAGCGTTTCCAACCATCATTCTATCACCGAACAGCTGAGTCAGAAGCTTGACATAAGGAGTCTCGCCGCAGCCTGCGCAAGCGCCGGAGAACTCAAGGAGCGGTTTCTTGAACTGGCTTCCTTTAACAGTGGTCGGTTTGAACTTAGCGATAACATCGTTCTTAACCGGCAGCTTAACGCCATAGTCAAAGCCCTTCTGCTGCTCAAGATTGTCGCCAATCGGACCCATTTCAAGTGCCTTATTGCCCTTCTTGCCCGGGCAGACGTTTGCACAGGATCCGCATCCGGTACAGTCAAGGCTGGATACAACAATTGCAAACTTGTATCCCGGCATTCCGGTCATGGCCAGAGTCTTCTGAACTTCCGGAGCTGCTGCAGCCTCTTCCTCGGTCATAGCGATCGGACGGATTGCAGCATGCGGGCAGACATATGCGCAGCGGTTACACTGGATACAGTTCTCATTGTTCCAAATCGGAACATTAACTGCGATACCGCGCTTCTCGAATGCAGCGGTACCGGACGGGGTCTCGCCGTTTACATACGGAAGCAGTGCAGATACCGGCAGGCTGTTTCCTTCCTGAGAAGATACAGCAAGCTGAATGTTGTTGACAAAGTCAAGTTGCTCTTTGGTGCCGCCTTCGGTCTTCTTCTTGAACTCAAGACCTTCATCCGGGCAATCCTTCCAGCTTTCCGGAACCTTAACCTCTACGACCTGCTTAGCGCCTTCGTCGATAGCAGCCCAGTTCTTCTTAACGATGTCATCACCCTTGCGTCCGTAAGTAGCCTTAGCAGCTGCCTTCATCAGTTCGATTGCCTTATCTTCCGGAATGATTGCGGACAGCTTGAAGAATGCGGACTGAAGAATGGTGTTGATACGGGTCGGGCCCATTCCAACTTCGATACCGATCTTAACGCCGTTGATGATGTAGAACTTAATATTGTGGTTAGCGATAAATGCCTTAACCTGTCCCGGAAGATGCTCTTCAAGTTCATCTACAGTCCACGGGCAGTTGAGAAGGAAGGTTCCTCCGTCAACCAGTTCCTGTACCATGTTGAACTTGGTGATGTAGGACGGATTATGGCAAGCTACGAAGTTTGCCTTGTGGATCAGGTAAGTAGACTTGATCGGCTTCTTACCGAAACGCAGGTGGGACATGGTAACGCCGCCGGACTTCTTGGAGTCATAATCGAAATATGCCTGAGCATACATATCGGTGTTATCACCAATGATCTTGATGGAGTTCTTGTTGGCTCCTACAGTACCATCAGCGCCAAGTCCCCAGAACTTGCAGTTTACAGTTCCTTCCGGAGTTGTAACCAGTGCAGGTCCAACCGGCAGAGACAGATGAGTTACATCATCGTTGATATCGATGGTGAATTCTCTCTTATCCTTGTTCTCAAATACAGCAACGATCTGCTCCGGAGTGGTATCCTTGGAACCAAGGCCATAACGTCCGCCGTTGATAACAACGTCGTTGAACTTGGATCCTCTAAGGGCATCAACAACATCCAGATACAGCGGCTCGCCCTGAGATCCGGGCTCTTTGGTACGGTCAAGTACATTGATGACCTTAACGGTATCCGGAATTGCTTCGATGAGAGCCTTTGCGGAGAACGGACGGTACAGACGTACTTTAACGATACCGACCTTCTTGCCTGCTGCCATCAGATAGTCGATAACTTCCTCTGCGGTATCGCAGACAGAACCCATAGCGACGATGACGGTCTCAGCATCCGGTGCGCCATAGTAGTTGAACAGCTTGTAATCGGTTCCGATCTTCTCGTTAACCATGTCCATGTAATGCTGAACAACTTCCGGAAGAGCAAGATACTGGCTGTTGCATGCCTCACGTGCCTGGAAGAAGATATCCGGGTTCTGAGCAGAGCCCATTTCCTTAGGATGATTGGAGTTCAGGGCTTTGGCACGGAATGCTGCCAGAGCGTCCTGGTCTACCATATCAGCAAGGTCTTCATTCTCCCATACATGGATCTTCTGCAGCTCGTGAGAGGTACGGAAGCCATCGAAGAAGTTGATGAACGGAATGGATCCCTTCAGTGCTGCTGCATGAGCAACCGGAGTCAGATCCATAACTTCCTGTACGGAAGACTCGCAGAGCATAGCTGCGCCGGTCTGACGGCATGCATAAACGTCAGAGTGGTCACCGAAAATATTCAGTGCATGAGTAGCTACGCAGCGTGCCGCAACATCGAAGACACCGGGAAGCTGCTCGCCGGCGATCTTGTAGATGTTGGGGATCATCAGAAGAAGTCCCTGGGAAGCCGTATAAGTCGTGGTCAGAGCACCTGCTGCCAGAGATCCGTGTACAGCACCTGCTGCGCCGGCCTCGGACTGCATCTCAGTGATCTGAACAGTCTGTCCGAACAGGTTCTTTCTTCCGGCTGTTGCCCACTCATCAGTGTGTTCCGGCATCGGAGATGACGGAGTGATCGGGTACATTGCCGCCACTTCGGTAAACGGATAGGAAGCATGAGCCGCCGCCGTGTTACCATCCATGGTTTTCATTTTTCTTTCAACCATCGTAACTATTCCTCCTTAAAAATAATACGATTCATACAGAGTTATTATAACACCGAATCATAAGAATTTACATATTCCCTTCCAAAGTACTTGTAAAAAAACAACAGAAAACAGCAGAGGCAGAGACCTTTTTCTATACATGTCTCCTCCTCTGCTGTTTTTCCAATGCCATTCTTTAAAAAAAGGGTTCGGCAATGTGTCTATAAACTTGCAGTCTCTGCTGTCCTGATTTCCTCATCCGTCAATTTCCCGGAACAGGATGCAGTTGGGCGTATCGACATCAATGGGCTTGCCCTTCATGACCAGAATGTTCTTGTCATAGTCAATCGTGAAGGTCGTAATGGAATTAGATTCGTTGTTGACGCAGGCAATATGCTTATCATCCGGGAAGAGGGCGATGTTCTTTGGATACTCGCCGCTGATTGGCAGGGCAAACTTTTTTTCAAGCAGGCCGGTTTCTTTGTCGATTTTGTACATGGCAACCGTATCGTCGCCGGCTGTCGACGTGAAGAGGTAGTCTCCGCTGCTGCTCATGCAGATGCCGGAAGCTGCGTCATGGGCCCGGTCGACGTTGTCGCTGGTCGTACTGATCGTCTGGACCTTTTCAAAAACCGGGGTTCTGTCGTTAGCCTGGTAAGAATAGACCTCTACCGTATTGTTCAGTTCAAACAGAATATAGGCAAACCTGCCGTCGTTGGAAAAAACCATTTTCGCAGGACCGGATTCACGCTGACAGTGAATGACCCCTTCCTGCTTCAGCTTGTCCTGGCTGTTGACACGGTAAATCTTGACCTGATCGATTCCGTTATCGACCGCGCAGAGGAATTTCTGATCCGGTGTCAGAATGACACAGCTTACATGCGGCCGGAAATTCCGTTCAGCCACGCTTCCGGTTCCCTTATGATAGACCCCGTCCATCAGAGATCCCAGCCTGCCGTTGTGATGGGTGTGGACCAGAGTCACCTTGCCATCATGATAGCCTGCCACAAAGAGATGCCTGCCTTCCTTATCCACAGACAGGTAGCAGCCTCTCATACCGTCGATATCAATCTGATTGATCAGTTCAAGATCCCCGTCCTTAGCAATTTCAAAAACTGCTACGCCTTCATCCGCAATGGAATAAAGGAATTTACGGTTGGAAGAAAGGCAGAGATAGGAAGAATTATTGACCGGAACGACCTTGCGCTCCTTAAAGGTTCCTTCCGCCACATCAACGTCCAGAATATGAATTCCGATGCTGCTTCCATGCGTGTAAGTTCCGACATAAGCGACATACTTTTTTTCCTTCATAACACGTTTCTCGTCCTTTCTGCTTAAGTCCCCAGAAAATGCTGAAATGATATGCTTCCCGCGGAGCCCCTTTGCACCGGACTGCCTGCGGCAGACATTACAGTCATTTATGAATTATAGCCGTCCGGATTTTTCTGCTGCCAGTTCCAGCTGGTGCGGCACATATCCTCGATACCATACTGCGCTGTCCAGCCCAGCTCCTTAGCTGCCTTATCACAGTTGGCGTAGTTCATGGCAATGTCGCCGTCGCGGCGTGGCTTGATCACATAAGGAAGTTTCTTGCCGCATGCTTTCTCAAAAGCATGGATGACATCCAGTACGCTGTAACCGACTCCGGTTCCCAGGTTATAGATGGAGACGCCTTCCTTATCAGCCAGCTTCTCGATTGCCTTGACGTGGCCTTTTGCCAGGTCGACGACATGGATATAATCGCGCACGCCTGTTCCATCCGGCGTATCGTAATCATCGCCGAATACATTGATGCAGGGCAGCTTGCCGATGGCGACCTGAGCCACGTAAGGCATCAGGTTATTGGGAATACCCTTGGGATCTTCCCCAATCAGCCCGCTCTCATGCGCGCCGATGGGATTGAAATAGCGGAGCAGGATCACATTCCACTCCGGATCTGCCGTATGAATGTCCTTGAGAATCTCCTCCTGCATCCATTTTGTCCATCCGTAAGGATTGGTGCAGGTTCCCTTGGGAGTTTCCTCCGTTACCGGAACTTTCTCGGGATCCCCGTAAACCGTTGAAGAAGAACTGAAAATAAAATTTTTGACTCCATGGTCTTTCATGGATTCAACCAGGTTCAGCGTTCCGGCTATATTATTGCGGTAGTATTCAATCGGTTTATGAACAGATTCGCCGACTGCCTTAAGGCCTGCGAAGTGAATGACCGCCTCAATGTTTTTCTCCGTTTCAAATATATGGTCCAGAGCGGGCTTATCCATGATGTCATTCTCATAGAAGGTCAGAGTCTTGCCTGTGATCTGCTCTACCCGTTCCAGAGCTTTGCGGCTGGAATTGACCAGATTGTCAACAACCGCTACTTCATAGCCTGCATTCAGAAGCTCTACACAGGTATGGCTTCCGATATAACCTGCTCCTCCAGTAACCAGAATTTTCATTTTCTCTCCTTTCGGCACCCGGAATGTAATTTCCGGCAATGCTTCATTATGATGATGTATATGTCAAATGTATGATGCCGGATCGTTTTTATGCCAATCTGATATCATACTGTTCTTTATAAGCCTGTCAGAACAAGCCGTGTTCACGTCGGAAAACCGTCATCATCTCACTGGTCAACGATGCATGTTCATGGTCTGCCGGCACGTCCTCCGGCAGGTACCAGCCCGCCTCGGAAAGCTCGTCCTCTTCCAGTTTAATTGCCTCGTCTTCTCCGTCCAGCTCACAGAAAAAGCCCATGAGCAGGGTGTCCGAGAATGGCCAGGGCTGACTTTTATAAAATCTCAGATTTTTTACCCTGAGACCTACCTCTTCCATCACTTCGCGGTGAACGGTCTGCTCGATAGATTCGCCCGACTCGTTGAAGCCGGCGATCAGAGCATAATTTGTATAACTGCGTCCCCGATACCGCGTCATCAGGAGTCTGCCATGATGAGTAACTGCTACGATTACCCCAGGGCAAATAACCGGATAATAGATTCTACCGCAGGAAGGACATTTCATCATTCTTTCAACAGAATCATGGATCAGCGGTTTGCCGCAGCTTCCGCAGAAGCGATGTCCCTGATGCCAGTCGTAAAGCTGCCAGCCGGTTACCGCAGCAAAGCGGGCGTCGTCAGGGTGTGCCGAACGGAAAAACTCCAGTCCTTCAAAATAATATCCCTGCGGAACGAAGTCTCCCTGGGGAGTACCGAGGAAATACCTTTCCTTGTCTATAGCAAACAGATACTGATATTTGATATCGGCACGGAATTCCGCCATTCTTGGGAATACGACCATTCCCTCTGCATCAATCCTTATCAGCACTTTTCTCCCCCGGTAGATCAGGATAGAATCAGCCGGTCCCGGTGTAAACTCATGATATTCGACGTGATATTTCTTTGGCTCTATATCGTGAAGCATAAATTCTTCTTATCTGTATTTTTTTCTTCTGCGTCACGTTTTATTCTAGCACCGACCGCTCTTTTCTGTCTATGAATTCATCTGAATTCTGTTGCTTTTCACTCTCGATAATCCAGCGGGTCGGCACGGTCTGTAAAGTTCTGTAAATTCTGTAAATTGTAGAAAAGAAACGTCAGGAAAGAGTAAAGTTCCATCCCTGACCGGAATTTAATTTTGCAATTCATAAACGCGGCAAAAATGGGATTCGGGGTTGACAAGCTTTTTTCTATTGTGTATACTTTCGTTTGTCGCAAAGAAAAAAGCGGCTTTGCAGGTGTAGTTCAATGGTAGAACACCAGCCTTCCAAGCTGGATACGTGGGTTCGATTCCCATCACCTGCTCTTGAAAATTTCATATTTTCATTTTTATGCGCGAGTGGCTCAGGGGTGGAGTACAACCTTGCCAAGGTTGGGGTCGCGGGTTCGAATCCCGTCTCGCGCTCTTTTTTTCATATAAGTCCAATTGTAAAAGAAGAGTCCGCGGCATGCTTGCATGCCGGCGGGCTTTTCTTTTAGCAATGACAAGTGTAATGAGCATGGAGCCCATTGGGCGGAAATGCGAATTACACTTAGCATCGTGAGAGTGCGCAAGCACGGAACGATGCGCTGGACTTATATGAAAAAAAATGGATTTAGTCCAATTGTAAAAGAAGAGTCCGCGGCATGCTTGCATGCCACGGACTCTTCTTTTAGCACGTATATACTTAAATGACATAGTCCATTATGCCTTCCTGGCTCCAGTTAAGGAGGTCCTGGAGCGTGTATTTGTCGACTACGCCTTTGATGGCCTGATCAAGCTCTTTCCATAGTCTGAGCGTGACGCACACTGCTTCTCTGGGGCAGGTATTTTCTTCCGTCGACAGGCATTCTACCGGTGCGAGGCTTCCCTCGGTCACCCTCAGAATGTCGCCGATTTTATAGTCGGAAGGCTGCCTGTTCAGCATATAGCCGCCTTGCGGGCCGCGGATACTGTGAAGATACCCTGATTTAACCAGGGCGGAAATGATCTGTTCCAGATATTTAATGGAAATCTCCTGTCTGCGGGAGATATCCTTTACTCTTACCGGCTCTCCGTTATTGTGCTGAGCAATATCCAGCATCAGTCTGAGCGCATATCTTCCTTTCGTTGAGATTTTCATACGTTTTCTCCGTCTTTCTGAATTGTCTCTTTTTTAAGGCAGAACTGCTCTGCGGCACTATCTGGCTTCATGAGCAGTTCTGCAGGACATTTATACGTTTATTATATCTGATTTCTATGCATTAGTCGAGAGAAGCGAAAGCTTCGTCCAGGTCTGCAATGATATCCTCTGCGTTCTCGATGCCGATGGACAGGCGGATGGTGCTGGGCAGGATCTCCGCTTCCTTCAGTTCTTCCTCAGACAGTTCGGCATGCGTGGTGGTCGCCGGATGAATGACAAGGGACTTAACATCTGCAACGTTGGCCAGAAGGCTGAACAGTTTCAGGTGGTCGATGAACTTGAAGGCTTCTTCCTGTCCGCCCTTGATATCGAAGGTGAAGATCGATGCGCCGCCGTTCGGGAAGTACTTCTCATAGAGGGCATGGTCCGGATGGTCCGGAAGGGACGGATGGTTTACATGAGCGACATGCGGGTTCTTTACCAGATAGTCAATGACCTTCTTAGTGTTCTCTGCATGACGATCCAGACGAACTGCCAGCGTCTCGGTTCCCTGAAGCAGAATCCATGCATTGAAGGGAGAGATTGCTGCTCCGGTATCTCTTAAGAGGATTGCGCGGATGTAAGTAGCATATGCAGCCTTGCCCGCAGCCTGGACGAAGGAAATTCCATGGTAACTGGGGTTGGGCTCGGTGAACTGCGGGAATTTATCGCTCTTAGACCAGTCGAAGGTACCGCCGTCGACGATGACGCCGCCCAGTGTTGTTCCATGGCCTCCGATGAACTTGGTCGCGGAATGAACGACTACGTCGGCTCCGTGCTCGATCGGACGGATCAGATAAGGAGTTCCGAAGGTATTGTCAATAATCAGCGGAAGGCCGTGCTTGTGGGCGATTGCCGCGATTGCTTCGATATCCGGGATATCGGAGTTGGGGTTGCCGAGGGTTTCGATATAGACCGCCTTGGTATTGGGTTTGATGGCTCCCTCAACCTCTGCCAGATCATGAACGTTTACCAGGCTGGCTTCAATTCCATATGTCGGAAGTGTATGTGCCAGAAGGTTTACGGATCCTCCGTAGATGGTCTTCTGGGCTACGACGTGGTCTCCTGCTCCCGCAACTGCCAGGATGGAATAGGTAACCGCTGCGGCTCCGGATGCTACCGCAAGGCCTGCGACGCCTCCCTCAAGAGCTGCAATCCGGTCTTCAAAAACGCCCTGGGTGGAGTTGGTCAGACGGCCGTAGATGTTTCCCGCATCCCTCAGTCCGAAACGGTCCGCTGCGTGCTGACTGTTATGGAATACGTAAGAGGTGGTCTGATAAATCGGGACTGCTCTGGAGTCGGTAGCCGGATCAGCCTGCTCCTGTCCTACGTGAAGTGCCTTGGTGTCAAATCCTAATTTTCTATCTTTTAATTCGCTCATATTATTTTTTCTCCTGTCTGTATGATGGCAGGCATCTTAGCCGCCCTGTTTTTTGTCTGTTTATTCTTTCTGTCGTTTTTTGTTTATTCTTTCTGTCGTTTTTTGCTTTTTTCTTTTTGTCTGTTTTTTTGAAAGCTGTGATCAGCTCTGGAAGAGGGCTGTGGAATAGTAGCGGTCGCCGGAATCCGGGAGAAGAGCTACGATGGTCTTGCCTTCATATTCCGGTTTCTTTGCCAGCTCAAGTGCTGCGTAAAGGGCTGCTCCGGAGGAAATTCCTACCAGGATTCCTTCTGCATGTGCCAGGTCCTTTGCAGTCTCGAAGGGCTTCTCATTGTCAACGGTGATGACGCCGTCATAAAGCTTCGTATCCAGAACGCTGGGAACGAATCCTGCGCCGATACCCTGGATCTTATGAGCTCCGCCGTGTCCTTCGGAAAGAACGGGGCTGGTAGCCGGCTCAACCGCAAAAATCTTGACGTCGGCTTTTTTGCTTCTCAGATACTTGCCGGTTCCGGTAAGGGTTCCTCCTGTTCCAACGCCTGCCAGGAATACATCAACCTGTCCGTCGGTATCTTCCCAGATTTCCGGGCCGGTCGTATTAAAGTGAGCCTTGGGATTGGACGGATTGTCGAACTGTTCAGGAACAAAGGATCCCGGTGTGCTTGCAGCAAGCTCATTTGCTTTTGCGATGGCGCCCTTCATACCCTGGCTTCCTTCTGTCAGTACGATTTCTGCTCCATAAGCCTTGAGGATGTTCCTTCTCTCTACGCTCATGGTCTCGGGCATAACCAGGATTGCCTTATAGCCCTTGGCTGCTGCTACGCTTGCAAGTCCGATACCGGTGTTGCCGGATGTCGGCTCAATGATGGTGGAGCCGGGTTTCAGTTTTCCTTCTGCTTCTGCGTCCTCGATCATCTGTTTTGCGATTCTGTCTTTAACGGATCCTGCCGGATTGAAGTACTCCAGCTTGACAAGGACTCTTGCTTTCAGGTTATATTTCTTCTCCAGGTTCTTAACCTCAAGGAGCGGTGTATGTCCGATGAGTTCCTGTGCGCTTGTATATACTTTAGCCATTTTTCATATCCTCCAGTTTTGATTTTTTTGTATTTTGTAATTGCTTTACGTTGTGTTTTCTATTTTGCTGTAAGTTTTCGGAACTGCTTTTTGTCCCGGATCATCTCTTAGTTATCTAACCGGAGGCAGCAACATCGCATGACTCCCTTTTTTCCGGAATATTGTCTTAATTTATGTCCTGTCACGCTGAACCTCCTTTGCTTTAATCTACTGTAGTTCTTATTTGTTTTATTTATTTATTTCCTACAGGTTTAATGGGATTATAATCCTATATTCCCAGTATGTCAATAGGATTTATGATATTTTTTTATTTTTTTCGGCTCACTGCTCGCGTAAACGAGATGAAACGCGCTTCGCGGGTTTCACTCGTTATCGCGGCGTTCGCGGAGTGGGTATGCGAGCATACCCGTTCGGCTCACTGCTCGCGTAAAAAAAGCACCCGGGATATTTCATTCCCGGATGCCTCTTTATCTTTTGCTCTTATTCTTATTTTGGGTTTGTCAGCGTATTCTTACTGCCGTTTTTTCTCCCTGTCTCTTACTGCTGTTTTTTCTGCTGTGCGCCGGGCTGTTCGTCCTTCACTTCTTCTCCTGCCAGCCGCAGAATGTTTTCTGCTTCTTCCTCGCTGATGTTCATGAAATCCGCAACTTCGTCCAGATAAACCTTGCGTCCGTATTCTTCCTTCAAAATCGAGATGCCATCCTTGAGGTCTTCTACCTTTTCTACCATCTGACGGTCTCCCGTATGGACATCTGTCTGCTCCGCTACTGCCGCATGCATAGTTTCAGCCGCCTGCCGGAGTAATTCCCTCCGAATTGCTTCCCTGCCATTGAATTTTTGATAGTCCAGCTGATCCGCTGCCATTACCAGTCTGAGACTGCCTTCCTGAAGGATATCGGATACCTGGATTTCTTCCGTGGTCTGCGCGATCGTCCTGGCATTCGCAAGAAGATCCGGAAGGAGCAGTTCGGCAGCCCGCCTTTTCGCGTCGGAATCTCCATCACGCAGCCGTGGAATCAGTTCGTTCCATTCACCCTCTTTTTCCGGCGGCGTGTTCCGCAGGTCTTCCTCGAAATATTCCAGGAACTTCTGTTCTTCCGGGCTCCACTCCCGCTTCCTTTCTTCCTGATTAATGCCGGATGCCTGATAGCCTTCGACGTTAATCTTTTTTGACAGAAGGAAGGCATAGACCAGTTTCATCTGCGCCCGGTTCAAGCCCATCCCTTTAAAAAATTCTTCAACTTCTTCTTTTGTAATTTCGGAAGCATGCTCCGCGGCATAGCCCAGGACTTCCTGAAGCTTGCTCTGAAACTCTTCCTGTGTGATTTCTCTCTTTTCTTTCATATTTTATCCCATTCTGATTTTACGAAAGCTTTTTATATCCTGTTTTTACGAAAGATTTTCCTGGGCACTGTCTCTGTCATTTACGGCAAGGACTGTCTCAGGAAGCAGCGCTTACTGCCTCCGCCTCCTCGTCCAGTTTTTCCTCTGCCTTATTTTCTTCTGCTGCGTCAATCGAATTTCCTGACGCATCACGGCGAACAGTCGTAACATTGGCGTAGCTCTTTATTCTCAGGAAAGCGGCTTCCTCAAGGCAGTACTGCTTCACCAGCGTCTCCCCGTACTTCTGGTTCAGGTCGTCCAGGGAAAGTCCCGTAGACTCTTTCAGGTCATCCAGTGCTTCCTTATACTCTTCGCTCTTTTCGTCGATTTTTTCCTTCTCAATAACAGCATTCTTGACCATGGTCACTTCCGCACCCAGGCGGGCAGCCATCTCTTTCTGTTCCTCAAAGGTTTCCTGGTCCATTCCCGCAGAGGCGATATAGGTATCCACATCGACGTTATACTGCTGAGCCATCTGCTCTACGTTAGCCTGAATCTGTTTTTTCTGCTCTTCTACGTCCTTTTTGGAAAGTGCGGTAAAAACAGTCGCATCCGTCAGCTGCTGCCAGACCTGCGTCTCCTGCGTCATGGAATCATTCAGTTCTGCCTCTTCTTCCATCCGGCTTCGAATGACTTTTCTATATTCATCGACCGAAGTATATTTTTTATCCGTCGCTTTCATGACCCAGGCATTGGTCAGTTCCGGTTTTCTGGAAATGGTATTGACTGTAACAGTAAAAACTGCTTCCTTTCCGGCGAGGTCAGCAGAGCCGTAATTTTCCGGGAAGGTGACCGTGATATCTTTGGTTTCCCCCGCCTTCATGCCGATCAGCTGGTCTTCAAAGCCGGGAATGAAAGTGCCGGAACCAATTTCCAGATCATAACCGGTATCGGTCCCGCCGTCAAAGGCAGTCCCGTCTATTTTTCCTTCATAGTCGATATTTGCGACATCCTTGTCTTTGACCGATGTATCTGTAACGACCTCATAGTCCATAGAAGACTTAATATAATCGTCTACTTCCTGGTCGGTATAATCCGTAATCGTATCAGTTAGGTCCAGGTTTTTATAAACCGGCAGAGTCATGACCTCATCCGTCTTATAGTCATCCACCAGCGGATAATTCATCAGCGGATCCTCTGAAACAGATGCCGATCCGTCGGATGAGAGAACGGCTTCTCCGGATTCCGATGCCGAGGACACCGTTTGCTCCACGCTTTCTCCGGACTTCTGTCCGCATGCCGCAAGCGGCATCACAATGGCTATCGTGCATAATGCTGCTATTACTTTTTTATTTTTCAAAGGATATCCTCTCATTTCGAATTGTTTTTCTCTGCTTTTCGTTCTGTGCTCAATCCATTGCCATGACTTCGTCAAAATCGTCAACTGTGTCAATCAGGTGCATGCCCCCGCGAACGTAAGAATCCGTTACTTCTGCCCAGGTTTTTGCTCCGGTAAATTCCACAAAGAAATTGCGGAAGCCCTTCTCTTTAAGCAGGAGATAACGGTCGTCATTTTCATCGTATCCGCTCCACGGACCAAAATCGCCCTGCTGGGGCATGAGCAGTGTATAGACCGTTCCAAGTGACGTACCGACCTGAGACATCCACTGGTCCAGGTCCGCTGCGACTACGTCAGCGGTACTTGCATAGCTAACCGGTTCAAAGCCGCCGCAGGCTATGTGCCAGCCGTCTTCTTTCAGTTTTGCCGCAACCGCTTTCAGATTGTAAGTCGCCGGATTCGAGTCTCCACTCGTGGAAATCAGGTCCTCTGTCTGACTTTCTGCGTTAATTTCTTCTCCGCCTGTCGGCTGGATGCCTTCTATTTTTATATCGGTCGTTTCCTGATCGCCTGCAGCTCCGCCATCCGCCTGATAGCCCAGAACGGACTTGCTTCCATTAATTGCTATAATACCGCGGGCACCGTTATAGGAAAAATCCGGATGCTCTGCAATAAAATTTTCCGTCAGCGGGACAACGTCCATGGCATTGGTCGAAATTTTTCCATCCGGATCCAGATACTCGCTGGTCAGATAACCATGGGAATCCAGAGCCATGCAGATGGCATGCTGGGTATCCTCCGGATCATAGTTCACGTTATATTCCGAAATAATCAGAGGATGCTTTCCTTCAGGCAGGGATACTTCCCCATCCTTCATATCATCGATATCGACAAGGACGTAATTATCCGCATACAGTTTTTCCAGCAGACTCTGGAAGGCAGCAACCGTAAGCGGCGTATTCGTATTGCCTGCAGTATTTTCTGTAGAGATTGCAAGGACCGGGAAAGACAGATGCAGGACCTGCGAAGCAGGCAGCGTGGCATTCTGCTCGGTAAATTTCGGTTTTTCGTTCATGGCGTTCTTTGCATCCTGATCGCTTTTCAGTTTGCGCACGACAGCTGAGACGACAATAATTGCTGCAACAATCAGGATCAGAACAAGAACCAGCTTGGCAATACGGATCGCGCGAGCCCTCTTCTGCCTTTTCAGCCGCATTTCCCTGCGCAGTTTTGCTCTCCGGATCCTCTCCCGCCTTTCTTCAGGCGTTTCGTCCGGATCGACCTGCCTTTTCATCTGTCTGTCCGGTCCTGCGGCTGCCCGTCTGTCTTCTCTTGTACTTCTGCCATAACGGCTGGAAGAACTTTTTCTTTTTAAATCATCAGACTGACTCATATCTGTTTTTTCTCACTATAGGGCAGGACAGCCGGTCCTGCCCGAATCATGCATATTGGGTCTGTTTACTAACATCCCAGCCTGTTCGCTGGCATTCCTTATGATAAACAAATATATTTAAAGTGTCAAAAACAGATTGCGGGCTCTTCCCTTCTTCTCCCTGTGCGAGAAAAAAGCGGTATCCGCCGGACACAGGCAACCCCTTGCAGCAGGCTTGACGGGGCGCATGCGTTTGACACTGTAATCAATAATCTTGCACTTTATCGTTCAGAATGGTAAAGTAAATGTGTTTTAATTTATTAATAGAAAGAGGAGGATCTGACTTATGCCCTGGTGGGGAGTTGTACTGATCATCGCAGCTATCGTAGCCGCCGTCGTCCTCGTCCTTTATTTTCTCGGAAAGAGAGTCCAGAAGAAGCAGGACGAACAGCAGGCACAGATTGACGCAGCAAAACAGAATGTCTCGCTGCTGATTATAGATAAGAAGAAACTAAGGCTGAAGGACGCCGGCTTCCCGCCTGTTGTACTGGAGCAGACGCCAAAGCTTATGCGCCGTTCCAAGATGCCGATCGTGAAAGCCAAGATTGTTGGCGCCAACATCGCCGGCGGCAAGCAGATCATGACCTTTATCGCAGATAAGCCGGTCTGGGAGACTATTCCGGTAGGCAAGACAGTGAAAGCCACGATCAGCGGACTTTACATCACAAGCGTCAAAGCAATCCGCGGATCACTGGATCAGCCAAAGAAAAAGAAAAAAGAAAGCAAGATGGACCAGCTGCTCAAGAAAGGCAGAGGCGAAGCCTGAAGGTTCCATTTCTGTAAAGCGGCAAAAGAGGGAAGCCCGGGATGGGCTTCCCTCTTTTCTCTGTTTGTCCAAAAAAAAGTTTTATCAGGGCTTCTCTTCGCTTTCCGCCGGCAGCATAAAACGTAAATAGCGAGACTGCCCTCAGTCATTCCTTTTCTTCAATCTCAACCAGCAGCCTGTTCATCAGCGCGGGACTGCCTTCTGCCTTCAGGGTGTAATCCAGGCCAAAGCAAATCCTCTTTGCTTCTTCTTCCAGATGAAAGAGACCGGATTCAATCTCCATTTCGATGTTTCCGAACGGCGTTTCGTAATACGCTTTGGTTTGCCGGTCTTTATGGAAGTTCAGTTCGGCATTCACCGGACCGGTCCTTTTCACCGACAGCTCAAGGGGCGTGAATTTCATGACGCAGTGTGTATCTGCCCTGACTCCGCCTTCTTCCGCGATTTCATCATAGATAAGGTAGTGGCGATGATTTTTAAGATAATACAAACCATCTGCTTCCCGGACAATTGGTTCTGCCAGGCTGCCATCCGGTGCTGTCTGCCAGCCCGTTACTTTAATTTTTACTTCCCGGTTCATCTACGGCTTCTCCAAAGATCACTGGTCTTCGGTGGATACTGTTTTGCCATGTTCGTGGCCTTCGTGATCATCTTCCAGCATTTCCTGCATGGTATGCCAGCCCAGTACTGCGCATTTGACGCGGGCAGGCATATGGGAAATATCCTGAAGGGAGGATGCTTCTTCCAGTTCTTCTTTCTCTTCGTCCGTAATCTGGCCCTTTATCATGCGCAGGAAGATATCCGCCAGATGCTTTGCCTCTTCGACCGGCCGTCCGATGATCAGATCCAGCATCATATCAACGGAAGCTGTAGAGATCGCACATCCATCGCCGTCGAAAGCCCCGTCCTCAATGATTCCATTTTTCACCTTGAGCTTGAGAATGATATCGTCTCCGCAGCTGGGATTGACGCCTTCCAGCGTAAGATTGGCATCCGGAAGTTCGTGCTTGTTTCCCGGATGAAGATTGTGATCGGTTAAAAGTTCATTATAAAAGGTTCTGTTATTCGCCATCTTCTGTCTTCCTCAGTCTGCTTAACCATTTTCCCGGCTTGCCGTTTTTTATGTCATACTGCTTTTTGCAGCATACTGTTTTTGCAGCGTACTGTTTTTGCAGCATGCTGTTTCTGTTTCTTACGGCATTCCGATTATTGCTTAATCTGTATAGCCCATTTCCTGACGTACTGCCTTCAGTCCGTCTGCCAGGCGACGGATATCATCTTCCGTATTGTAAAAGGCAATGCTTGCCCGCGTTGTGGAAGGCGTTCCCAGATATTTCATCAGCGGCTGAGCGCAGTGATGACCGGCACGGATATCAACTTTATGCTCATCCAGGATCGTCGCTACGTCATGCGGATGAACGCCATCCAGGGTAAAGGTCAGGATGCCGTGATGTTCTTCCGGCTTATCGGATCCAATAATATGAACATGGGGATTCTCTGCAAGAAGCTTCATTGCCAGATCGGTCAGATGCTCTTCTCTTTCCATGATGGTATCGAAGCCAATCCTGTTATAATAATCGATTGCCGCGTGAAGTCCGACCGCTCCGCCGGCATTTACGGTGCCTGCCTCGAACTTGTGAGG
This sequence comes from Eubacterium sp., assembly GCA_036308545.1. Taxonomy (GTDB): domain Bacteria; phylum Bacillota; class Clostridia; order Lachnospirales; family Lachnospiraceae; genus Bilifractor. Next base: position 21,323 of record JAXJVN010000023.1, read on the forward strand.
AAGCTCTGCCGTCGTGAAGCCATCTTTTCTGACGTACTCGATCATTTCACCGCCGGTCAGGAAGGGAGGCATCTCCTCAAAGAGCTCTTCCTTTCCATAGAGAACGCCGATTCCCATGGGAGCCAGCATCTTATGGCCGGAGAAAGCCAGGAAATCTACGTCCAGGTCCTGAACGTCCACCGGCATGTGGGGCACGCTCTGCGCTCCATCTGCCGCGAAAAGGGCACCCTGGTCATGAGCAATCTTCGCGAACTTCTTAATATCATTTTCCCGTCCGATAACATTGGATACCTGGGTCATTGCTACCAGCCTGGTTTTTGGCGTCAAGGCACTGCGGAAGATTTCTTCTGTGATCAGGCCGTCTTTTTCCGGCTCGATGAAGTGAATCTTCGCCCCCGCTCTCTTTGCCGCAGTTAACCAGGGCAGGAAGTTGCTGTGGTGTTCCATGATGGTGACCGCAATTTCGTCGCCTTCCTTCAGGTTGGCGCCGCACCAGCTGTAAGCCACCAGATTCAGGCTTTCCGTCGCGTTCCTTGTAAAAACGATCTCCGTTGTTTTTTCCGCGTTAATGAAACGTCTTACCGCTTCCCTGGCGTTTTCATAGCTTTCAGTCGCTTCGACGGACAGCCGGTACAGACCGCGCAGAGGATTGGCATTCTGCCTCCTGTAATAATGATCGATTGCATTCAGAACCTGAACCGGTTTCTGCGTCGTCGCCGCATTGTCCAGGTAAGCATAATCATCGGTCAGGATTGGGAAATCTCTGCGGATTTCCTTATCCATCTTTTTTCTTTCCTGTTCTGTCATAACTTATCACTCTTCCCTGTCAAGGCCCATAAAACCGAGGACCGCCTCTCTCGTCTGCCGGTCCGGAATCTTAGAAGCGACCGCATTGATCCTGGCATCCGCCATCATCTCGTAAATCTGATCGCGGTTCATTCCCCTGGATTCCAGATAGAACGCAAGCGCCTCATCCAGACGGCCGATGGTTGCCCCATGGTTTCCTACAACATCCTCCTCCGTGCAGAGGATCACCGGCAGCGTCCTGTTGCGGACGGTATCATCCATCAGGAGGACATCCTCCTTCTCATCTCCAACTGCTCCGGTCGCGCCCCGCCTCAGATCGATGGTTCCTCGGAAAATCTTATTGGCGCGGTCTCTTAATACGCCGCTTGCCTGAATCTGACATTCCGTCTTTCTTCCGATATGATTGATGATATAGTTCATATCCAGCAGACTGTCATCTTTGGCTGAATAGGCAATATCCGTCTGGAAGGAGCTCCTGTCTCCGGCAAGGTCTGTACGGAAGCCCTGGTAGACATGATTTCCGGAAAGATGAAGGTGGATCAGTTCCAGCCTGCCGCCTTCTTCTACATAAACGCCGGCGTCGTTGATAAAATCAAATCCGTCGCCTACCCGGGTGACCTGCACCAGGCGGAGCAGAGCATCCTTTCCGACCCGGATCTTAGTCTGTACGATTGCTTTGCCTGAAGCAGCACGGTCAGATGTGTAATCCATAACGACCAGGGCCTGGCTTGACTCTTCCAGGTCCAGACGGATGGAATTCGTTCTGACGTCTCCGTTTTTATAAGCAAGACCGAGTCTCAGTGCCTCTTTTGGCATGCGGGCTTTTTTTAAAGTAAAGACTTCTGTTTTAATTCCGGCACCGGCAATTGCCCGGTCCACTTCCCGTCCGGATCCGGTCTCCGGATCTTCTGCCGTGGATGCATCCTTAAAGTCCGCGTTATGGCTGTCTCTTTCAGGCGTTCCTTTCTTCAGCGTTTCCGTCCCGCGGTAGTCTTCCTCTCCTGCTTCAAAGCCTTCAGGAATTTCCGCTTTCAGCAGGGCTGCCTCTGCCGTTCCGAGAGGCTTCTCTTCTCCTGTATTTATTCCCAGCCAGTACCAGGTATAAGCCGGAAGGCTGTTTATCTGTACTTTTTTCTCTTCACTCATTTCAATATCCTGTCTCTCTTTAGAAAAAAACTTTTCCTTATCAGCCAATCGCACCTTTCATTTCAAGACGGATCAGGTTGTTCATCTCAACCGCATACTCAAGCGGCAGTTCCTTGGATACATTGTCCGCGAATCCGCTGACGATCAGGGCTCTTGCATCTTCTTCGGATACACCTCTGGACATCAGGTAGAATACAGCATCATCACTGATTCTTCCGATCTTGGCTTCATGACCGACGTCCGCCTGCTGGGTCTTGACATCGATAGCCGGAATCGTATCCGACCTGGAAATGGCATCCAGCATCAGGGACTGGCAGGAAACAGAAGATTTGCTGTTCTTTGCCTGCGGGTTGATGACAACCGAACTGCGGAAAGTGGAGATTCCGCCATCCTTGGAAATAGAACGGGTGCTGACGTAAGAGGACGTCTCCGGCGCATTATGTACGACCTTGCACCCGGTATCCAGGTTCTGTCCTTTGCCGGCAAATGTAACGCCGGTAAACTCGGAACGTGAGCCCTTGCCCTGAAGAATACTCATAGGATAAAGGTAAGAAACGTGGGAGCCGAAGGATCCGGAGATCCACTCGATCTTGCCGCCTTCCTGTACAAGTGCTCTCTTGGTATTGAGGTTGTACATATTCTTGGACCAGTTTTCAATGGTAGAATAACGCAGTGTGGAATTTTTTCCGACATAAAGTTCAACGCATCCAGCGTGAAGATTCGCTACGTTATACTGAGGCGCCGAGCATCCCTCGATGAAGTGCAGATAAGCATTATCCTCGACGATGATCAGCGTATGCTCGAACTGGCCGGCTCCTTTTGCGTTCAGTCGGAAATAAGACTGCAGCGGTATGTCGACATGTACCCCTTCCGGTACGTAAACAAAGGATCCGCCGGACCAGACAGCCCCGTGCAGGGCTGCGAATTTATGGTCAGTAGGCGGAACGAGCTTCATGAAATGGCTCTTGATCATATCCGCATAAGGGCCTCGAAGCGCGCTCTCCAGGTCAGAGTAAATAACGCCCTGCTCAGCAACCTCTGCCTTTACGTTATGATATACCAGTTCGGAATCATACTGAGCTCCAACGCCTGCCAGAGATTTCCGTTCTGCCTGCGGAATGCCCAGACGTTCAAAGGTATTTTTGATATCATCCGGAACGTCGTCCCAGCTCTGCTCCATCTTTGTGTTCGGTTTTACATAGGTCGCGATATTGTTCATATCGAGCCCTTCAATGGACGGTCCCCAGTCCGGAACTTTCATCTTGCGGTAGATGTCCAGACTTTTCAGGCGGAAATCATGCATCCACTCGGTATCATGTTTTTCTTCTGAGATCTGCTCGACGATTTCCTTTGTCAGTCCCTCTTCTATTCTGTAAGCGTCCTTTTCATCGTAACGGAAATCATACATGCTCCGGTCGATGTCCTGGACCTGCGCTTTTTCTTTACTCACTTTCCAACTCTCCTTTGCCTGGCGCTAACCTGCTTTCTCTCATGTCGGAACAGCTGCGCGTTTCACCGTCCCGCTTTCTAATCTGACCGAAAAAAATCTTTCCCGCTCATTTTTTACAGGAAGCGCTCAAAGCCATGCTCGTTAATCTCATCAACCAGGCTGCCGTCTCCATTTTCTACAATCTGTCCGTTAACAAGAACATGCGTTGCATCAACATGGAGAGCTTCCAGAATTCTGGTGCTGTGGGTGATGATGATCAGTGCGGAATCTTCCCGCTTCTGGAATTCCTTGACGCCGGTAGAAACGGTGCGGACTGCATCAACATCCAGGCCGGAGTCTGTCTCATCCAGAATTGCAAGGCTGGGATTCAGCATAAGAAGCTGAAGAATTTCTGCTTTTTTCTTTTCGCCGCCGGAAAAGCCTACGTTAAGGTCACGGTCTGCATAGGAAGGATCCATCTGCAGAATTTCCATTGCTTTCTGTACTTCCTTGCGGAATGCGAAAAGACGGAGTCTCTTGCCGGTACGTTCTTCAAGTGCAGAACGAATGAAGTTGGCAAGGGAAATGCCCGGCACCTCAAGCGGGTTCTGAAAGGACATGAAAAGTCCGTCCTTGGCGCGTTCATTGACCGGTTCTTCCAGAATGCTCTTTCCATTAAAAAGGACGGTTCCTGCGGTTACCTGATAATGCGGATTTCCCATTAGGGCATTCCCTAAAGTGGACTTTCCTGCTCCGTTGGGGCCCATCAGGACGTGGGTCTCGCCTTTATTAACAGTAAGGTCGATGCCTTTGAGGATTTCTTTGTCATCAACGCTGACGTTTAAGCCTTTTATTTCAAGTAAATGTTCTGCCATTGTGTCCTCCTCGTTTATTGGGGTAATCTTTATATATTTTGAAGTAAAAAAGTCTGCACGCATATGAGCCTGCGGGTTTCTCCGTCTCTCCGAATTCTCAAAATGTCTGCTCATCAGCGAGGCCTTAAAGAAAAATTCCCGACTGTTTTACTCCTATTTTTTACGCATCGGTCACATTATATTATTCAGAAGCCAAGATTGCAATAAAAATCCTAGGATTTTAGTCGGGTTTGATGTTTTTTCTTGTATACATCACAAGAGCCGCCCCAAACCTGACCGGTCCGGAGCGGCTCTTTTTCAGTTACTTATTGAAAACTTTTTTAATTCTGTGAGGACTTCAGCTGGTCGTTGAGAATATCGATCATGTCAATGGGGTCAATTCCATGGGTCATGCAGGCTTCTTCCAAAGTCTCAAGCTGAGAAACGCCGCAGCCGATGCAATGGAGTCCGACATTCATCATGACCGGAACGAGCTGCGGATACTTCTCGACAATGTCTCCTACGATCATATCTCCTTTAATCTCTTTGCCATTATCGCCGAAGAAGGTCTCGATGTCCTTTTCTACCGTAGAGATCGGGCTGATTCCGAAATACTTGACCAGAACATTCGCAACCGCCGGAGACAGGAAAGCCGGAAGGGTCGGTCCCAGGTGAATGTGCTTAACATCAAGGTAAAGGAGGGCCAGCAGCACGATGACGGCCTTCTGTTCATACCATGCGATGTTGTATACAATCGGAAGCTGGTTGATATTGTCCAGTCCGAAGGCTTCTTTCAGTTTAAGGGCAATCTGGACCAGAGAATAGGAATCATTGCACTGACCCGCGTCCAGAACTCTGGGAATGCCGCCGATCTCGCCAAGGCCAAGCTTATTATAACGGTATTTGGCGCAGCCGGCAGTCAGGATAATGGTATCCTCCGGAAGAGACCTTGCAAAATCCGTGTAATAGCTTCTGGTCTTTGCCCGTCCGTCGCATCCTGCCATAACGACAAATTTTTTAACTGCTCCGCTCTTGACTGCCTCAACGACCTTGTCTGCCAGTGCAAAAACCTGATTGTGGGCGAAGCCGCCGACGATCTCGCCGGTTTCAAGTTCCTGCGGCGCCTGGCATTTCTTTGCCAGTTCAATAATCCGGCTGAAATCTTTATGGCCATTCTCGTCCGCGTCAATATGGACGCAGCCGGGATAACCGACATTGCCCGTAGTAAAGAGGCGATCCTTATAAGAATCCTTCGGCGGAACAAGGCAGTTGGTCGTCAGCAGGATGGGACCGTTGAAGGAAGCAAATTCTTCCTTCTGCTTCCACCATGCGTTTCCATAGTTGCCTGCAAAGTTATCATACTTCTTAAAAGCCGGATAATAGTGGGCCGGGAGCATCTCGCCGTGTGTGTAAACATCTACGCCGGTACCTTTTGTCTGCTCAAGAAGCATCTCCAGGTCCTTCAGATCATGTCCCGAGATCAGAATGCCCGGGTTTGTACGCACACCGATATTGACCTTTGTAATTTCCGGATGGCCGTAAGCTTCGGTATTGGCTGTATCCAGAAGAGCCATGCCCCTTACGCCATAGCGGCCGGTCTCCATGACGAGCGCCAGAAGCGTTCCGCCGGTCAGCTCATCATCCAGAGTCTGTGCAAGCGCTCTCTGGATAAAGACATCGATTTCTTCATCTTCCTTTCCAAGGACGTTGGCATGGCAGACATAAGCAGCCAGGCCCTTCAGGCCGTAAGTAATGAGTTCACGGAAGCTGCGGATATCCTCATCCTGGGTTGACAGAACGCCAACCTCATCCGACTCTGCCTTTGCTGCAAACTCTTCCCTGCTTCCGCCCCAGAGAGCTGCCGCCGGAAGGCCTTCCCTGTCGTCCAGCTGTCCAAGCATCCGGTCCTTGCAGGAAATTACCTCTGCAATTCTGGCTTCGATAGCTTCTTTATCAAAATTTGCATTCGTAATGGTATAGAAAAGGCTTTCCGTTACCAGATGGTTGACCTCACCGGGTATTTCCTTTTTTTCTTTTCTGAGTTTCGTTGTAACGGCGGACAAGCCCTTAACGGTATAAATCAGAAGATCCTGCATCGCTGCTACTTCCGGCTTCTTGCCGCAGACACCGACGCGGACGCATCCTTTGCCTCCTGCCGTCTCCTGACACTGATAACAGAACATCGCTTCACTCATCATTTTTCTCCTCCATAAATCTATATAAACTTCCTGAAAAAACAGCAAAGGCACAAGCCGGATCAGCAAACCGCTCATATCCGCTGCCTGCGGGTTCTTTCATGCGGTTCTTTAAAAAGATAGCATAAAACAAAAACTTATTCCGTTGTAATTAGCACATTCCGCAAAAAACTTACCGCGGCAGTTTATCAACTGTTTATTTTCTCTCCTGTGTTTTTTATGGATTATACTCTGTAAAGATGCTATAATAAGCCTAGATTTTGAGATTATTTTTACAATATTCAGTCACCGGTGGCAATTTTTGAAAAAGAAGAATCCGCTATACAAAAGTTTCGGACATGCTTTTGCAGGTCTGTTCGCAGTAATAAAAGAAGAAAGAAATATCAAGATCCACCTGACCATCACAGCACTTGTTGTTATCGCAGGTGTTATTCTTAATATCTCAGCCCTTGAATGGTGCATCTGCCTGACCCTTTTCGGGCTGGTCCTGGCTCTGGAGGTTGAAAATACCGCCATTGAGAAAACCGTGGATCTTGTTACAGAAGAATATCACCCTCTGGCAAAACAGGCCAAAGATATGGCTGCCGGAGCAGTCCTGATTGCAGCAATCATGGCTGCCATAGCAGGACTGGTTATCTTTATTCCAAAAGGCATCGAATTTATTTCGGTTCATTGATTTTCCGGCTCAAAGCCGGCATGAAAGAAGGAGGAAATTACAATGGACGATTTTACAGAAGGAATCAAGAAACTGCTGCTTGCAGGACTCGGCGCTGCTGCTACTACCAGTGAGAAATCAAAGGAGCTGCTTGACAAACTTGTAGCCAAAGGAGAGCTCACCGTTGAGCAGGGCAAACAGCTCAGCAAGGACCTGAAAGCAAAGCGGGAAGAAGAAAAAGCTGCTGCCCAAAGTCAGGCAAGAAAAGCGAGTGCTTCCGACATTATAGCCAGGATGACCCCGGAAGAACGTGCTGAGCTCAAGGCACAGCTCGAAGCCCTGGAAGCTGCTCCGGCGGAAGAAGCTCCTGCTGAAGAGGCTCCTGCTGAAGAAACTCCTGCCGAAGAGGCTCCTGCCGAAGAGGCACCTGCTGAAGAAACTCCTGCCGAAGAAGTCAAAGCAGAGGAATAAGCAAAAAAGGGGGCAGGGAATCGCTCTTTTTTTGCAATGGATCAAGCACATACGCGAGCCAGAAATTTCTGCAAATTTCTGGCTCGCCTCGTTTATACAGGCAGCATCCTGCTTCCTTAATGAAAAGCACGTTATGAGCAAGAACGAAGAGAAAAAAACTGAACCGGTTTCCTCTGCTTCCAGACTGAAAGAAATCAATGCGGTCCTGGTCAAATATCAGATAACCCGGGGGATTACCCCCGAAAAGCTCCGCAATATTCTGGAAGAACTTGGCCCAACCTTCATCAAAATTGGTCAGATCATGTCCCTTCATTCGGATATTCTTCCCAAACGCTACTGTGAAGAGCTGATGAAGCTGGATTCCGATGTGCCTCCCATGCCCTTCGACGACGTTCTCGAAGTGTTAGACGCAGCTTATACAGAACCTCTGGAAAATATTTTTTCAGAAATCGATCACGCAACGCTTGGATCCGCTTCCATAGCCCAGGTCCACCGTGCCAGATTGAAAAGCGGTCAGGACGTGATCATCAAAGTCCAGCGCAAAGGCATTCGCGATACTATGCAGCGGGATATGCGTCTCCTGCATAAGGCTGTGAAACTGCTGCCGCCTATCGGAGACCTGAAAAACCTTGTCGATCTGGGCCAGGTCCTGAACGAAATGTGGAAGGTTACGGAAGAAGAGCTGAACTTCCTGACTGAAGCAGACAACATGGAAGAGTTTGCCGCCGGCAATAAGGGAATTAACTACATTCGGGTTCCCAGGCTCTACCGCCAGTATACGACTCAGACGGTCCTTGTCATGGAATACATCGGTGGCTGTTCCATCACAGATCTGGACTATCTGAAAAAGTATGAATATGACACAGAAGAGATTGGCCGCAAACTGATCAATAACTACATAAAACAGATTATGGACGACGGTTTCTTCCATGCAGATCCCCATCCGGGCAACGTCAAGATAATGGACGGCAAAATCGTGTGGATCGACATGGGAATGATGGGCCGCCTGTCTGAGCATGACCGCAGTCTTCTGGCCCAGGCAATTGATGGAATTGCAAATAACGACATCAGCAAAATAGAAAATGCCGTCCTGCAGCTGGGAGAATTCTGGAATAAGCCGGACCGCGACGCCCTTTATAACGGAATCCGGGATTTTCTGGAGTCCTATGGACATTCCACCTTCGGTCAGATCGATCTTGGTGACGTTCTGCAGAACCTCATGGATATCATGAAGGAAAATAAAGTCCGCATGCCGCATGGGCTGACTATGCTGGCCAGAGGTCTGTCCCATATGGAGGGCGTGCTTGAGGTCATCAGTCCAAATATTAATATGATGGAGATTGCTGCTGACCGCATGCGGGAAGAGTACTTCGCCGGCCTGGACTGGAAGGCGGAGCTGCAGCGCAGCGGCTGGAAGCTTTACCGATCCTTCCGCAAAGGCGCCCGGATTCCGGGGCTTCTCTCCGATATCATGAGCGAATATCTGAAAGGCAAGAGCCGTTTCAATATGGAACTCAGGGCATCCAACGATTTCGCCTGGCTTCTGCGCTATCTTGTCCGCAATGTGGTAATCGGACTATGGGTAACTGCTCTGATCGTCGGTTCCAGTATCATCTGCAACACGGATATGAAACCCGAAATCCTGGGGATGCCGTGGCTGGCTTTCTTAGGCTTTCTGGCTTCCGGTTTCATCGTCCTGGGTGTCGTTCTTCGTCATTTTATAACCCGAAGAAAGAAATGAGAGGCAGGTCACTTTTCCTGCGATCATGTGATTTTTATCAAGCACAAAAGAAGTTTCAAAAGCATTCAAAAAATATTGCAGATTTTACATGGATAAGGAAGACATGTTCCGGATTATCGAATAAACTAATGATTGGTATATGAGGTCAAAGACATGGAAAAGGAAGAAATCCAGCAGATCAGGCAAAGCCCCCTTTTCGACGGCATCAGCGATAAAGATCTGCCGGCAATGCTGAAATGTACAGGATGCTATACTCATTTTTTCAATAAAGGCGAACCTGTATATTCCCAGGAAGAAGAAGTTAAAACAGTTGGCATCGTTCTGTGCGGTCACGTCCAGATGCTCCAGGAAGATATCTGGGGCCGCAAAACGATTCTGACGGCAATGGATCCGGGCGACATGTTCGGCGAAACTTTCGCATGCGGGAGTGAGACAACGTCCAAAGTAACCTTCCTTTGCACAATGCCTTCCAAAATCCTGATGATGCCCTTCCACCACATCATGAATATGTGCAGCAATGCCTGTTCTTTTCACAATAAACTGATTGAGAACATGGTAAGAATGATCGCGGTAAAAAACGGACAGCTCATGCAGAAAGTCGAAATCCTCTCCAAGCGGACCTTGCGTGAAAAAATTCTTGCTTATCTGTCGCGGGAGGTCCAGAAGCAGAAAAGCCAGTATCTCGATATTCCCATGGGAAGAATTGAACTTGCGGAATATCTGGGCGCAGACCGTTCCGCCCTCTCCCGTGAGCTGTCGCGCATGAAGGAAGACGGACTGATTGATTACGACCGAAATACGTTCCGGCTGATTAAAACGGAGGTTTAGGAAGTAAAGCTGCAGCGTACTTTATAGTGAGGAAGGTGCGGGCTAAAGTGCTTCATAATCCGGAAGGTTTCTTTTAGCTTAAGAGAAACCAGCAAAAGATTGTTCTCTCCTTAATTGTTAGTCAGGCATGGAATATATGTTGCATCTGCAGCATTGACTTATGGAACGGAATTTTATAATTGCACTATGTAAGTACAGGTGTTAATTTTTTCACAATCCTAGTGTTGTAAAAATGGTTCTGGCAGAAGGAAGAAGGAGCCTTCTGTTTTGAATAGCGGGGAGCTGCTATAGATCCCTGCAGTGTTACTTTTTATTTTTCTTTTTACAGGAGCTTCCTGTATGATGTAAATACAGGGACCTGAGAAAGGGGATTGATAAAGAAAAATACCTCAGGGTAAGATAAGATTTGCTGACTTAGCCGAGTTAGTAAAAATCTTATCAAACAGAGAGGTATCTAAAA
>JAXJVN010000024.1:0-12145 GCA_036308545.1 Eubacterium sp.
GCGAAGCGAGACCGCCGCGATAACGAGTGAAACCCGCGAAGCGCGTTTCATCTCGTTTAAAAATGACAGAAAATTACAAATGATGGCTAGGAAACAACAGAAAATAAGGTATGATAAGAATTATGAACCCTACTATTTCAAGCTGAAGCATTATGTGTTTTTAGAATGCCTGATGCCGGCATCATCTTTTAAGATAAGGATGAAGTGAGAATGAAGGAAGAGAAAATTGTGATTGGAAATCCAGCTGCTTATATGGAGAAAAAGTACGGCGGCTCTTATACAGCTGCAGAGAAATTTTTTCCCTGGAAGGACTGTGCCTCCTTCTGCACGACCGGCCAGTTTGAGAATCTGGAGGGCGGCCTGATGCGCCACTGCGGACCGACAGCAGTTACAAACCTGATCCTGACCCTGCAGAATGCGGGAAAACTGCTGAAGGGCTGGAAGAAGGGAAGCATCAGCCATAATTATATACAGGACACGGTAGAGCAGGGAAAACGCGAGGAAGAGGTTTTTCGAAAGGTTATGGGGCTGGGAAAGCGCCGTAAGCTTTACTGGAATACCAATGTCCTGGGCCGGTTCGGCGGGACATTTGACCTGATGTCCGGAAGCTACATCCGGTCAGCCCTCCGGGAATTCGGAATGGCGGCAGTACAGAAGCCGCGCCTGGTCCTGAAGCCTTCCGCAGAGAAAGCGGTCCGGGCTTTAAGGGAAGGATCGGTCCTTTATTTGATGCTGCATAAAGATCCGACTTACGGCAGCCACCACGTCCTCTGCTATGGCTATACGGTTGTGGAAAAAGAAGAGACGGCGGAGAAAAAAATATTCCTGCTCATAGCCGACGGCTGGGCGAATCGCACGCGGTATATCCCGGCGGACCGGCTGAAGCACAGCATATGGTTCGAAGTAAAATAAACGATTATTCATTTATACTTGACGATAAATGAATAATCGTTTATTATAAATCCACAGACATATCCAACAACCATTCCCCGAAACGGAGACTGTTATGAGAAGAAAGGACGACGAGAAGCAGAAGCGGATCAAGCAGGCTGTCATGGAGACCATACTTCAGGAGGGCTTTGCCGGGGCTTCTATTTCAAAAATTGCGAAAAGGGCCGGCGTTTCACCGGCGACGGTCTATATTTACTATGACAATAAGGACACCATGCTCAGGGATATCTATCTGGAATATTCTGAGGATACCTACGTTTACCTGTCACAATGTATAGAATCGGATATGAGCGCGGCGGATCTGATCAGTACCCTCATGACTTCTTATTATCACTTTATCGAGGAAAACCAGGAAGTCTTCAGTTTTGTCGAACAGTTTGCCCAGTGCCCGGCACTTGTCTGTGAATGTTCCGGGGAGAGAGACATGTGCGGCTTGTTTCAGGCAATCGAGAAGAAAAAAGAACAAGGTGAAATCCGCGATTACAGTGACGGGAGTATTGCCTCTGTTCTCTTCGCGCCCGTTAAGGCAGTGGCTTCAGAAAATCATATTTCGGAAGAAGACAGGAGAAAGCAGCTCGCTGAAGTAATAGAACTGATTGAACGGGCACTGATTTTGCAGTAATGCGCCGGTTAACAGCCGGCGGAAAGGAGCACTATGGCAGAAAGACTTACACAGAGCGGCATCATCCTTCCGGTTGACGATGCCCTGATCCTTCCGGATACCATGACCACGGTGACAACGCCGGAACTGGGCGGTACGATCCGTGCCTATCTGGAAAATACCAATACTACCCTGATCGCCCTTCCTATGAAGGAAGATTCGGACGGCACGGCCAACCCGGAAAATTTCCATCATTACGGTGTGGTATTTACAACGAAGAATATCCAGGATAAGGGCAAAAACACCATTATTGAGATCCTGCTTCATGACCGTGTAGAAGTGACAAACATCATGAACGCGGGCGAGATTGTTTTTGCAGATTATCAGCTGGCAGCCGGCACCCGGGACATGGATCGGAAACAGGAAGAGGAAATACTGGGATATCTGAAGGATATCGTTCGGGAAATCAGCGGAAAATTCCGCGGCGGCCAGCAGTATATTGAACTTCTGGACAATATTCATGATGTGGACAGCATGATCGTCTGGATGGCGCGTTATGTGCCGATGACATCAGATGAGAAGTATGAATATCTGAAGATGGATTCCATGAAGGAGAGAAGCTTTCGGTTTATGGATACCCTTCTCAAGCAGAAGGAAACCGTAGACTGGAATATCCAGATTCATGAGCGCCTGAATGATAAGTCCAATAAGTATTACCGTGACCAGGCCCTTCATGAACAGATGAAGGCTATTCAGGAGGAACTGGGTGAGAATCCGGACGGCAGCCGCCGTAAGAAGAAAAACTATAAAGAACGGATTGAAGCTGCAGGAATGCCGGATGAAATCCGGGATGCGGCTCTGGACGAGCTGGACAGGCTTAATCAGCAGCAGCCCGGCAGCGCGGAGACGAACATTCTGCAGAATTATCTGGACTTTATGCTCGCCCTGCCCTGGAAAAAAGAAAAAATGGAGGAACCCGACCTGAACCGGGCGGAGGAAATCCTGAACGCGGACCATTACGGACTGGATAAGGTTAAGAAGAGGATTCTGGAGCATCTGGCTGTTATGAAGCTGAGAGGAGATAATAAAGGCTCTATCCTGCTTCTGGTCGGGCCTCCGGGAACCGGCAAGACCAGCCTTGGAAAGAGCATAGCCAAAGCTCTGAACCGCAAATATATCCGTATCTCCTTAGGGGGAATCCGTGATGAATCTGAGATCCGCGGGCACAGAAGGACCTATGTCGGCGCTATGCCCGGCCGCATTCTCAACACGATAAAGCAGGCGGGCGTCACCAATCCCGTCATGGTGCTCGATGAGGTAGATAAGCTCATGTCAGGCGGCTTTAACGGCGATCCTTCCAGCGCTCTTCTGGAGGTACTCGATCCGGAGCAGAACAGCACATTTACCGATCATTATCTCAACCTGCCCTATGACCTGTCCGATGTATTCTTTATTGCGACAGCCAATACGCTGGATACGATTCCGGCTCCCCTGCTGGATCGTATGGAGGTTATTCAAATCTCCAGCTATACCGATGTGGAGAAATTCCACATTGCAAAGGAACATCTGATTCCGGAAGCACTTGCCGATACCGGTCTGACGCCGGAAGAACTGGAGTTCGACGACGATGCGATCCGGGCGGTGATCGCAGACTATACCAGGGAAGGCGGAGTCCGCGGTCTGAAGAAGAAACTGACTGAAATTGCCAGGTCTGTATCGGCTGATCTGGTAAAAAAAGCTGACGCGAAGAAAAAAACAGCTTCCGCTTCCGCAGATACCGCTGACGGAACAGAAGATACGGGAGCAGCAGGCTATGAGAAGCGTATCATCCGGGCCGCTGACCTGGAAGAACTGCTGGGCAGAAAGGTCGCCTTCCACGGACGTGCGGAAGAGGACAATCCCGCCGGCGTCGTGACCGGCCTGGCATGGACCCAGGTGGGAGGAGAAATCCTCTTCATTGAAGCGCAGGATATGCCGGGCACCGGACAGGTTATCCTTACCGGGAAACTGGGCGACGTGATGCAGGAAAGCGCCAGAATTTCCCTGAGTCTCTTAAAATCCCGCCTGCCCATGGACATCGTAAACTTCAAGGAAAGGGATATCCATATCCATGTGCCGGAAGGAGCGGTCCCAAAGGATGGACCGTCTGCAGGCATTACGATTTTTACGGCGCTTGCTTCTTTATTTACAGGCCATAAGGTTGACCCGCATCTTGCTATGACAGGCGAAGTCACGCTGAGAGGTGCGGTCATGCCAATCGGAGGACTTAAGGAGAAGCTGCTGGCGGCACAGAGAGCGGGCATCACGAAAGCTCTGATTCCTAAGGAAAACATTCCGGATCTGGCGGAACTTCCGGAAGAAGTGAAAGCACAGATTGAGATTATTCCTGTCGCCACAGTGGAGGACGTGCTGCGGGAGACGATCGGTGTCGAGCTTCCCAGACCGGAACATCCCTACTACACAGGCAGCACAGTTAAACCGGGGACCGGAACAGGAGCAGCGAATCCTGTAATCGGACGGGTATTGTAAACGGACAGGAGCCAAAGTGACAGGCACTTTGGCTCCTTTTTGCGGTTTGACGCGAGGCGGAGAGATGCGCTGGCTTCTTTACGCTGTGTGCATGACACGCAGGTACTTTAGCTCCTTTCTCAGACTTGACGGCGAAACAAAAAAAGATTATCATAAACCTGAGTAGTTGAATTTCATATAAATGGAGAAAAACATGAAATTTGGAGAAAAGCTTACAATACTCAGGAAAGAGAAGCATATTACACAGGAAGCTGCAGCGAAGGCGATTGGCGTTACCCGCAGGACTTACTGTTCCTATGAGAATGACGGACGCTATCCCAGAACAAGAGAAGGTTACCGGAAGCTGGCTGAACTTTTCGGCGTAGATCCCAATTACCTGCTTACGGAAGATGAAGAATTTGTAACGGAAGCAGGAGAGAGATACGGTTCAGCAGGCAGGAGACAGGCAGAGGCGCTGGTGGCAGACCTGAGCGGTCTCTTCGCAGGCGGATCCTTTGCGGACGAAGATCTGGACATTATGATGGAAGCACTTCAGAAATCTTACTGGATCGCTAAGGAAAAGAACCGTAAGTATGCTCCGAAGAAATATCGCAGAGAAGATATGCAGGATGAACTTTAAGGGTCGTGCGTTTTTATGGGAAATATTGAACAAGTGATCCGCACAGCCTGCCGCCTGGTTGAGAACTGCGGGACCAGAGACCCGTTTGAACTGTGCCGGGCCCGGGATATTACCGTTATGGAACTGCCTTTTCACAGGCAGAAGGGGGCTTACCGGGTCATTCAGAGAAATCCTTTTATCTATCTGAAGGAAGATCTGCCGGAAGGAGAGAAGAAGCTGATCCTTGCCCATGAGCTGGGACATGACCTGAACCACCGCAGCATAGCCGCAGCTCAGGGAGGATTTCAGGAATTCGAACTCTTCAATATGAGAGACGGCAGGATGGAATACGAGGCCAACGTCAGCTGTGCGGAAATCCTTCTGCCGGATGACGAGGTTCTGGAATATATCCGCATGGGTTATGATCTGCACCAGATTGCCAGGGCTATGCATTCGGACATCAATCTTCTGGCGGTCAAGACGGATAACCTGATCTGTAAAGGCTATCCTTTTCATCTGCAGGAGCATCGGAATGATTTTCTGCGCTATGACCGTCTCAATGACTTTGACAGCCAGAATCCGTGATCATTTCCGGCACACTGACCAATAAAGCAGCGGTGTATGACACCGGATCGTTCTTTTATACGAGATTCCGCAATCCGGAATCAAAAAATAAAAAGAGAAAGCAGTTGACAAATATGAGCAATTGAGTTACCTTTTAATCAGGCAACCGGATTGCTCATTTTATTTACCCCGAAACTTACTCTCCCCTATGCAGTCCGGCTGCCCCACCTCGGGAAATTACAGTTCGCTTTCTGCAGCGCCGGAGCCGCAATAGACTCCGTGCCCGATTGCCTGTTAAAAAAGAAGGGATGACGAGTGACCGTCCGTGCAGTCTATACAAAAAATCAGAATATCTATGACGATCCCACTCGCTTTTTTAAGTCGGATGCTGATCATCGGATTTATATGGTGATCGACCTGAAAAGCTTCTACGCGTCGGTGGAATGTGTAGAAAGGGGATTGGATCCGATGACTGCCAAACTGGTCGTAGCGGATCCCTCCCGGTCCAGAGGTACGATCTGCCTGGCTGTTTCACCGGCGTTAAAAGCATTAGGGGTACGCAATCGGTGCAGGGTTTACGAAATTCCCAAAGAACTGGACTATATCACGGCCCCGCCGCAGATGCAGCATTATATCGATTGTTCTGCGGAGATTTACAGCGTTTATCTTCAATACATTTCCAGCGACGACATTCACGTTTATTCCATAGACGAAGCCTTTCTGGATGTGACGGATTATCTCAGCCTCTATCATATGACGGCAAAGGAACTTGGCATTGAGATTATGAATGCGATCCTGGACCGGACAGGGATACGGTCGACCTGCGGAATCGGGACCAATATGTATTTGGCCAAGATTGCACTGGACATTACGGCCAAGCATTCTCCGGATTTTATCGGAATCCTGACGGAGGATACTTATCGGGAGACCCTTTGGGACCATCAGCCGATTACCGATTTCTGGATGGTAGCCGGCGGAATATCCGGAAGGCTGGCCCGTTACGGCATCCATACCATGCATGATATTGCCCGGACCGCCATGGTAAATGAAAATCTGCTTTATAAGCAGTTTGGGATTAATGCGGAGATTCTGATCGATCATGCTTTTGGGATTGAGACAGTACGCATGCCGGATATCAAGAATTACCGGACGGAATCTCATTCACTCAGCTCGGGGCAGGTTCTTTTAAGGGATTACAGTTTTGAGGAAGCGAAGCTGGTAGTAAAGGAAATGCTGGACCAGCTTTGTCTGGATATGGCTGCGGAAGGCGTCGTGACGCATTCTGTTACGCTGGCGGTACTTTACAGTCACAACTGGACCGATGCAAACGGACTGCCGGCGGGATATTCCGGCGGCACAGTGCGGTCGGTTCATGCGACCAATTCCGACCGGGTCTGGCGGGATCTGGTCATATCTCTTTATGAACGTATTGTAAGACGCGACGCTCCGATCAGGCGCATCAACCTCTGCTGCAATGAATTGAAAAAAGAGGAAAAAGTGTGCAGCCAGTTCAGCCTTTTTGACGATCAGGGTAATTTCTGTGCAGATATTACCAGAGGAATAGAAGAGCAGGAACGGAATCGCCGTATTCGCAGGGCGGTGCTTGAACTAAGAGCACGCTATGGCAAGAATGCCGTTCTGAAGGGAATGAACCTTTCTGCGGCAGGAACGCAGATCGAACGCAATTGTCAGGTAGGAGGACACAAGAGCGGCAGAATGGATCGCGTCGCTCTGGAACATGAACGCCTGCAGAAGAAAACAGGTCTTCCGAAAAAAGAATCCGCCTCAGACCGGACGAAAGAGGAGAGCAGATAATGGACTATGAATGGTCATGGAGGAAACAAGGACGGCAGTCACCTGCCTGTCACATATGAAAATTATAACAAAGTCCGCGGCCATCCCCGTATGCCGAATTCAAGGCGCGCCAGGATTTTTGCGCCTTTTGACGCACTGAACGGATTTGATGAGGCTATTCGCGCACGGCAGAAAGTTTCGGTTCCCAAGGTGGAACTTACGGATTACGGAGCGGAAGAACTAGATTTCAAGCTGCACGCCCTGAAGGAAGGACAGAAAATCTCTGTGACTTATTATCACAGGGGAAAGATCAGGGAGTACCTGAAGATTACCGGAATCCTGTCGAAAGTAGATATACAGACAAAGGAAATTACCGTTGTGGAAACCAGAATTCCCATGGAGGATATTAGGGACATAGAATTTTAAGAATCAAAGAAAAATGGTATAAAAATTAAGAAACAAGGACGAAAAGCCTAAAACAAGTACGAACTGCCATCGGAGCGCCTGAATTGTAAGCTACTATTGCTGAGTACTATTGCAGCTTTCATTTATGCGAAGCGTGTTTTGCCTCGTTTACAGGTACTTTGCAGATGGCGAAAGATCCGGCGAAACTGAATATTGCGATCTGCAATGATCGGGAATCGGACCGCATGCTCCTGAAGGAAGGCATCTTCAAATTTTTCGATGAAGCAGGAAGAGAGAGGCCCGGTATTGCGACTTTTTCGTCGGCTGCATCAATGCTGGACCGTATGCGAATGCGGAAAGAACCTTATGATCTGATTTTTCTGAACATCAAACTTCCGCAGGAAGACGGATACGCCTGTGCGGAAGAAATCCGCAGAATTTATTATGATCCGAAAATCATCTATCTGGGAAGCAGTTTGGCAGAGGCTGTTGATGCGATGGAGAACCTGGGCATCTATTTTCTGAAGATGCCTTTTCATTCGAAGGATGTTCGCAAGGCACTTCATGTTTATGACCGGAACCTGGATCTGAAACGATTGAAATTTCATGCCGATGGCCAGGATTACAGCATTATTCAGGAGAATATCTGCTATATAACAAAAGTGCATAATGACGTGACAATCTGGGTAAAGAAAGAAAAGAATATCTGCTTTACCTTCCAGAAATCTATGACCGACCTGATCAAAGAGCTGGCTCCGAGTTTTCAGAGAATACGCAGAAACGTTATCCTGAATTACACGCATGTAAAGCAGCTCAGTGTTCCGGATCGATGCTTTATCATGGATGACGGAAGAGTTTTTGACATTCCTGCCTCAAGCTTTTCAAAACAGCTCATGCTGTATAAAAGTTACATGGCTAATATCGAGGCTAGGCAGGAAGGAAAAAAATAGACGGACAGGTCAAATGCGTGGGCGAAACGCAGACAGTCGGGCAAGAGATAAGGATAAAACAAAGAAACGCAGACAGTCGGGCAAGAGATAAGGATAAAACAAAGGAACATAGACAGTCAGTCAAAAGATGAGGATGAAACGCAAAAATTAAGGATAAAGGACATAAAATAAAGATAAGAATTCTGTAAAATAGAAGAGTGAATTCAC
This sequence comes from Eubacterium sp., assembly GCA_036308545.1. Lineage (GTDB taxonomy): Bacteria > Bacillota > Clostridia > Lachnospirales > Lachnospiraceae > Bilifractor. The sequence goes on from JAXJVN010000024.1 coordinate 8,600, forward strand.
TGCTTATGCCTTCCGGTAGGGGTGAAGGCATAAGAAAGAGCCCTAACAGGCAGCTTATAATGGCTGCCTTGCAGGGCTCTTTTTCGTAACCGGGGATTCATTTCCAGACAAACCAGATAAACAGGTAGCCGACGGTCACTGCGGTAAGGGTAAAGGGAATGCCGATCCGGGCGAATTCTTTAAAGGAAACCGTATATCCTTCTTTTTTAAGCATGCCTGTAGCCGCAATATTTGCGGAAGCTCCAATGGGGGTAAGATTGCCGCCAAGGGTAGCGCCGGACAGGAGACCGAAATAGAGAAGTTGAGGGTCGATTCCCAGTGCCTTCGTGATTCCCGTAATAACCGGAAGCATGGTTGCTACATAGGGGATATTATCAACAAAAGCCGAGATCAGAACGGAGCCCCAGACGATGATTGTATAGAGAAGGAAGAGACTGCTGCCTCCTGCTTTCGCGATGATGCCGGCTGCGTCGTCAATCAGACCGACTTCCGTGATTCCCTGAATGACCAGGAAAAGGCCGAAAAGCAGCCCCAGGGTCTCAAAATCGATGCTCTTAACCGCATGATGACTGGTACGCAGATGCCGGGTGCGGACTACATTGCAGAGCATGCAGAGACACGCAATGATACAGCAGATCAGACCGTTGGTGATATCCGGCTTGTTTTTAAAGAAGGATGCAAAAATAAGCGTGGCAACGGTTCCGACCAGACAGATGGTCGGGATATAATCGGTGACGACCGTATATTCTGTTGAGTCGACGGGAGCACTCTCTTTGCGGAAGAGGAAAAGCATAACGAGGACCGTTGCCAGTGCTCCCAGCTCAACCGCGAAAAAGATTCCGGGACGGCCGTTCATCCAGAAGAAATCAGTAAAATCCATGCGGGCGTAAGCACCGAGCATGATGGAAGTGGTATCGCCGACCAGGGTAGCAGCCCCCTGCAGGTTGGACGAAACCGCAACGGACAGGATCATGGGGGTCGGATTTACGTCCAGCTTTTTGCAGACGGCGAGGGCAACCGGAGCAACCATGAGGACGGTGGCGACGTTGTCGATAAAGGCGGAAATCAAACCGGCGAAAACCGACATATAGATGGTGACCCAGCAGACGTTTTTGCTCTTATCCAGCAGGAAATCCGCGATGCGGTTTGGCATGCGGGAGCCGATAAAGAGGTCTACGGTGACCATAGTTCCTGCGATCATGAGAAGGACATTCCAGTTGATCGCGCCGGGAACAGACCTAAGCGGCAGAATTCCGCTGATCAGGTAGACGACAGCTGTGGCAAGTACGATCCAGATCCGCCGGGAAGTAAATTTTGTCATCAGAACGTACATTAATATAAAGAGAACGGCGGCAAGGATTTTCAAGCTTCTTCTTCCTTTCCTGAAAAATTTAAAAGGAGAAGAGGATCATTCAGAAAATCAGAATTTTCCGTGCATTCGCTCAGCTCCGTGATCAGTCGGACAGCCCTTGGAAGCGCCTTCCGGAAGAGCTGTCCGAGGCGCTGATTGCTCAGGGCATACACCGGGTATGACTCGGAAGGAATCATATGTCCATGAATCAAGGGATAAATATGAAGAAATTTTGAAGCGGAAGATATCACCGTTCGTTTGGTATCTCCCGGGCAGTAAAGGATATGATTGTTCAAAACAAATCCATCAAGTGCCGGCAAAATCCGGTACTTTGGAACTGCCGGATAGAAAGGAGCGGCGACTGCCGCGGCAAAACGCGTGGGATGGAAAGGAGCAGTGATATCAACAGTGACCGGATTGCGGCCATCCTGTTTCATCAGATAACGCTCGAACTGGGCTTCAATCTCGGCATGTGAGACCGGAAGCTCAAAGGAAGCGGTATCCTCTGCATGCATGCTTTCAAATTCGTTCACAAAAGGGTGGCAGGTGCAGTCCAGACTGAAGTGGCAGACGACGCCGGCAAGGTAAGCAAAGGCGGCATCGTAACGCTCTCTCTTTTGATGACGGCGATAATAGCGCAGAAGGGAAACTGCGTGGGAGAAAAATTCCAGACCCTCCGCATCGTGAATTCGGATTCCTTCTTTGACGACAGGATTGGGCAGGGCGGGATAATAGAAAAACAGAAAATCCGGCCCCTGAAAGCCAATATGGATCAGGTCGGTATAGTTGGCGATACAGCGGTCAAATACATCAGGACTGCTTTCAGAGAGTCTGGCCAGTACTTCATTTCCAAAACGTTCATGCGCATAAGCTGCCGGCATAAATAATATCCTTTCTCATGCTGCAGGTTTTCTGCAGCTGCCTGTAAAAGTTTTTTTCTATTCCTATTTAATGTTGTCACAGCATAAAATTCAATGCTGATTCAGGAAAAAATCAGTAAAAAGTGGTCAGTTGAAAAAGTAAATTCCAGTTTGAAATTTTAAATTCCGGTCACTGGAGGTAAAACTGATTTTTAAGTAACAAAAAACTTCACAACCTGCGATTTTCATCACTTTTGTGTGGCAATCGGCAGATTTAGAGCTATACTAGGTCTGTAAAAATCATTTTTTCGCAGTACCTTACCAGAGATCGAGTTTAGATGCTTTTTTTGAAGTACTAAATTCCATCCCTCTTATCAGAGAGGACTGGTGAGCGGGTGCCGCGTTTAGATGATTATTATGTTATGAATACGGGGTCGACTCTTTGGGGAAGGTCGTGGGTCCCGTATCCATGGTAAAAAGTTTCGGGCTTAGAATGATCTCATTTGCAGGGATTTTTATAAGTCCGAGCTTTTTTATTGGGTCATTGCCATACATGAATTCAAACATTTCGTAAGGGCTTTTATCCCCAAGCATTGGCCTGCTGTATGAATTGATGTGGTTCATCATAAGATCAATCTGGGCCGGGTTATATTTCCCGATGTCTTTTCCTTTTGGAATAAAACGTCGGATAAACGAATGGTTGTGTTCCGCGTGTGGCTTTTGATAAGGCGCATTCGGCTGACAATAGAACAGATAGCTTCTGCGGTTACCGTCCTTATCAAACTCGATTTTGAGCGGATCCGAGAATTCTGTGCCGTTGTCTGCAAGAATCAGAGGAAAAATCTTTTTATAATCATCTGGTCCAAGTGCGTCATACAGACGATCGAACACAGCGTTTACGGAAGCGGCATCATTGCACTCACGCTTAAAAGCGAGCTGCAGATCAGGAAGTACAAGATGGATTGTCAGCAGCACAGCACCACCCTTTATTCCTTCTACTGAGTCAATCTCGGTGACGGGATAGTCGGGATGGTCGGTGCGGAACTTCAGAAAGTCTTCGTATTCCCGTCCTTTTCGGCACGCTTTATCTACTTTGTAGTAATGACCTGCTTTCTTATGGCGCGGACGCATGCGGACTTTCCGTGGCATATCCAGGTTGATGGCATCGATGACATTGGCGTCTACATAGTTGTAGATTGTACGTTCGGAGCGGGTAAGCAAGTCTGGATTGTTGGCGCAGATGTGATGAATAGACTGGCCCTGCTGGATAAGTGGTGTGAAGGTACGATTGAGGGAATCTCTGTCAGCCGGGGTCAGATCCGGTCCCTTGCGGGA
>JAXJVN010000025.1:0-5792 GCA_036308545.1 Eubacterium sp.
AGGACAGAAGCAGCTGATCCGCGGCATGTTCTCCGGGGCTGTGAAGGGTTAAAGGTATCAATTCTTTCGCTATATTCAGCATAAGCTGAGTATATATACACATCTTGCATGGGCAAGAGGTCATCTCTGCAGAAACAGACTGCAGAGTGACCGGAAACCCGTACAAAAAACATTAGGAGGAAAAATATGAAAAAGAAGACAGTTACCTCACTTATCGCAGTGTCTCTTGCGGCAGCGATGCTTGCAGGATGCGGCGGTTCGGCAGCCCAGTCCGGTTCAGCAGCCCAGTCGGGGGCGGCAGAAACCGGTGCGGCAGATACTGAGGCAGCAGCGGAAAGCGGAGCACAGGATGCGGCAGCAGATTCCGCAAAAGCAAGCGCAGACGGCAAAACCACCATCACCTTCTGGCATTCCATGGGAGGCGTTAACGGTGAGGCGCTGACATATCTGGTAGACAAATTCAATCAGGAAAACGACAAGAACATCTATGTTGATGCCGTATACCAGGGTGAGTACGATGATACCCTGAACAAGCTGAAGAGCGCGCAGATCGGAAACATGGGAGCGGATCTGGTACAGGTTTATGAAATCGGAACCAGATTCATGATCGATTCCGGCTGGGTAAAACCCATGCAGGAACTGATCGATGCGGACGGATGGGATGTATCCCAGCTCGAGCCTAACATCGCTGCATACTATACCATTGACGACAAGCTTTATTCCATGCCCTTCAATACCTCTACCCCGATCCTTTACTACAATAAGGATATGTTTGACAAAGCCGGCATCACGGAAATCCCGGACAGCCTTCCCAAGATCGGTGAAGCTGCGGAGAAACTGACGACAGACGGCGGAGCAGGAGAAGCTATTTCCCTTGGAATCTATGGCTGGTTCTTCGAGCAGTTCGTCTGCAAGCAGGGCGCCAACTATGTCAATAATGACAATGGCCGCAAGGAAGCAGCTACCGCAGTTGACTTCGACCAGAACGGCGCAGGCGAAGCAATCCTGACCCAGTGGAAGAATCTGTATGATTCCGGCGCTGCTCCTATGGTAGGACGCGGCGGCGATTCAGGACTTGCAGACTTCACCGCAGGAAAATCCGCAATTACCCTTGGTTCTACCGCTTCTCTGAAACAGATTCTGGAGGATGTAAACGGCAAGTTCGAAGTCGGAACCGCATACTTCCCCAAGGTTAATGACGACGACAAGGGCGGCGTGTCCATCGGCGGAGCGTCCCTGTGGGCACTGAACAACGAAGATGACAAGTCCGCTGCTGTATGGGAATTCATCAAGTTCCTCGTATCTCCGGAATCCCAGGCTTACTGGAACTCTCAGACCGGTTACTTCCCGGTAACGGTTGCAGCGCATGACGAGCAGGTATTCAAGGATAATCTCGAGAAATATCCCCAGTTCGGAACTGCAATCGATCAGCTGCATGATTCCGCACCGGAATATCAGGGCGCGCTGCTCTCCGTATTCCCGGAAGCACGTCAGATCGTAGAGACCGAGATTGAGAACATGCTCAACCAGGGCGGAGATCCCAAGGAAACCTGCCAGACCATCGCAGACCAGATCAACAAATCCATCGAAGACTACAATGTAGTCAACAGTTAAAAATATTATAAGCTTCAGCCGGAGGGGCTGCCGCAAGGCAGCCCCTCTGTTTGACGTTAAATATAAGTTTATTGAAATTACGGGGAAAAATCGCTAAGATAAAAAAATCAGCAAGTCAAAATTTGAAAGGCGGACAGTCGCATGAACAGAAAATTGAAAATAACATTCAACGCCCCGGTTACACTTACGCTTGTTCTGGTCAGTTTCCTGGTTACATTAGCCGGGTATCTGACCGGCGGAGTCAGCACGGAGGCTTTCTTTATGACCTATCATTCGTCTTTGACGAATCCGCTGACCTATGTCCGCTTTTTTACCCATATCTTCGGGCACAGCGGCTGGGAGCATTTTATCGGCAATGCCATGTACCTGCTTCTTTTGGGACCGACGCTGGAGGACAAGTACGGACCTAAGGTTCTGACGCTTGTAATCGCAGTGACAGCGGCAGTGACGGGAATTGCGAATTATATCCTTTTTCCCAATACTGCGCTGTGCGGGGCAAGCGGTGTCGTCTTTGCTTTTATTATGCTGATCTCGCTGACCGGTGTACACGACAGGGAGATTCCGCTTACCTTTATTCTGGTAGCGGTTCTTTTTATCGGGCAGCAGGTCCTGGAAGGCATTTTGGCAAAGGATAATATCTCTCAGCTTACCCATATTCTGGGCGGCGGAGTCGGAACAGTGCTGGGCTACAGGATTAATACTTCCCGAAGATAAAAAAATTGCTAGGAGTCAGAGCATGCAGAAAGATTTAACAAAAGGACCGGTATTTAAGGTGCTGCTTGTCTATTCCCTGCCATACCTGCTGGCCTGTTTTTTGCAGACATTTTATGGCATGGCAGACCTGTTCATCACCGGGATGTTTAACCGTGCGGATGCAATTTCGGCAGTATCCATAGGAAGCCAGGTCATGCATATGCTGACGGTTATGCTGGTGGGACTTGCCATGGGCTCTACGGTTTCCATCGGCCGTGCGATCGGTGCCGGAGACAGGGAAGACGCGGCACATATTACCGGCAATACGGTGACTATTTTTGCCATTCTGGCAGCCGGGCTGACCGTCGTCCTGCTTCTGGCAAATGGTGCTATCATCCGGGTCCTTTCGACTCCGGCGGAAGCTGTTGCCGACGCGCAGAATTATCTGATGATCTGCTTTGCCGGCGTTCCCTTTATCATCGCTTATAACGTTATTTCATCCATTTTCCGTGGAATCGGCGATACGAAAAGCCCCATGATCTTCGTTGCGGTTGCCGGAATTCTTAATGTTTTTCTGGACCTTCTCTTTATCGGGCCTTTCGGTATGCGCGCAGCGGGAGCCGCGCTTGCGACCGTGATCTCCCAGGCTTTCAGTGTACTTTTTTCTCTTGTTTATATGAGAAGGCTGGTTCAAAAGGGAAAGCGTGGAGAACAGGCAGGAGTAAACAGCGGTCTTGGATTCGAACTCTGTCGTCGTGATTTCAGACCGGAGTCTCAGACCGTAAAGAGAATTCTGGGAATCGGCGTTCCGATATCCCTTCAGGATGGCTTTATTCAGATTTCCTTTCTGGTTATAACGGTCATTGTCAATCGGCGCGGCGTCGTTGACGCGGCTGCCGTCGGCATCGTGGAGAAGGTCATCAGCTTTCTTTTCCTGGTTCCTTCCGCAATGCTTTCGTCTGTATCGGCTATTGCGGCTCAGAATGCCGGAGCAGGCATGCATGAACGCGGGCTGAAGACTTTGAAATATGCAATCGGAATCGGCCTTGCTTCCGGTGCTGTATTTACGGTCATTGCCCAATTCGCGTCAGCAGGTGTTGTAGGACTTTTTACATCAGAGGAAGAAGTAATTAGAGCGGGAAGTCTCTACTTCCGTGCCTATGTCTTCGACTGCATGTTCGCAGCTGTTCACTTCTGCTTCAGCGGTTTTTTCAGCGCTTACGGCAAAGCGGGATATTCCTTCCTGCACAATATTCTGGCAATTCTGCTGGTAAGGATACCGGGTGCTTATTTCGCGTCCGTCCTCTTCCCGAACACCCTTCTGCCTATGGGCATGGCGGCACCGGGCGGCAGCCTGCTGTCAGATATCATTTGCCTGATTATCTTCTGTACCCAATATAAGAAGTGGATTGCGCAGGAAAGAAATCCCGCGAACCAGTCAAAGTGACAGTCACTTTGGCTCTTGTGAAAATACTGCCCGTATACCTTTGTGTGCTCTGGTATACGGGCAGTTTTTTTTCGGGTAAATTTATGCAGGTTTTTCTGCCATCAGCCCAATCCTGTGTGTGTAGCTTCCCCGATATATTTCTGATAAAAGTCGTTGTAGCGGTCGCGGTAGGACGACTGGTTGCGGACAGCCAGATTGTGCATATATTCGCCGGTGTGCTCGGTCGCGCCAGCATAGCGGATTTCAGATGCGGCGATGTTGACGGAATGTCCGGCAATTCGTTCCGCGAAGGTCAGGATATCATTGAAGGCAAGACCTTGCTCTGCTGTACAGATTCCTTTTGCCAGACGGCGGGTATGCTCATTGCGCAGGATGCCGGCAAAGGCTTCGATGACCTGCTTGAGGGGCAGGAGAAGACCGGATGCCTCGACGTCGTCTTCTTTGTCACAGCGGATGGCTTCTTTATAGCAGTCCGAAACAGCAAGCAGCAGACGGTTCATCTGGTCCTGGGCTTCTGCGGAGAAGGAACGGTCCGCTTCATGAAGACCTCCCATGACATCGGAAATCTTCAGGGCGATATCACCCAGGCGTTCATACTCGTTGACAAGAAGCAGCAGGTGAGAAACCTCTTCTGCATCCCTGGCAGAAGGCGACTGCTGGTTGATCTGCAGCAGATAGGAACCGATATGATCCTGGTAATGATCGATTTTTTCTTCATCCCTTGCCATTTGAGAGGCGCGTTCTTCCGTATAATTCCTTATCTGTTCGCAGGCGTTGTCCAGGGCCTGCTTTACGCAGTCGGACATGCGGCTGACGGCGTTGCGGCTTTCTGCAGCGGCGACAGCTGGAGTTGCCAGGAGCAGAGGATCGAGGAAGGTATCCTTGTCGTCCGGCGCGTCCGGAATGATCCTGCAGACCAGCTTTTCAATCTGCCCGCAGAAGGGGAAGAGAATGATGGTAATCGCAACGTTGAAGATAGAATGGATCACAGCGATTATGAGAGGCGATGCTGCAGCCTCCAGAAAACTGAAATGGGCGAAGGCATTGATGGGGTAAAAAACAGCAAACCAGAGTATGGTTCCTGCTACGTTCAGGAAGATATGGACCAGAGATACTCTTTTTGCCTTGTGGTTTACGCCGACAGAGGACAGAAGCGCGGTGACGCAGGTACCGATATTGGCACCCATAACGATGGGAATGGCAATTCCGATATTAATCTGTCCGGTCAGGGCCAGAGCCTGCAGCATGCCAATCGTGGCAGCAGAGCTCTGGATTATGCCGGTAAGGACTGTGGAAATCAGAAGCGCGACGAAAGGATTCGAGAAGGCGGTCAGCAGCCTGGCGAAGGCAGGACTGTCAGCCAGAGGGCTCATGGAAGCGGACATCATGGTCATCCCGGTCATCAGGATTGCGAAACCAAGCAGCATGTGGCCAATGTCTTTTTTCTTCTGGATTTTGGCAGACATAACCAGAATGGCACCGATCAGAGCCGCGATCAGGGAGAAATTCTTGGGCTCCATGAGGCGGATCAGGACATTGGAACCGGAAATGCCGGTCAGGGACAGAATCCAGGCAGTCAGGGTCGTTCCGATATTGGAACCCATGATGACGGCAATGGTCTGGGAGAGATCCATGATGCCTGAGTTGACGAAGCCGACCAGCATGACGGTCAGTGCGGACGAAGACTGGATGGCGACCGTAACGACGGCACCAAAAACCAAACCTTTGAAGGGACTGTCCGTTACCTGCTTGAGAAGGACCTCAAGCTTGCTTCCTGCCATATTTTCCAGTGTCGATGACAGAATGGACATGCCGTAAAGAAAGAAGGCGAGACCGCCTAACAGCTGAATGATTGAAAAAATATCCATGCTGAACTCCTTGATGTAGGTGCTTTTTTCATATTTATAATGATGTATGTACCAAAAGTATGATACCAGATTGTTCCGCGTTTCACGCTCCCACAATCTGCCCTGATATTCGGAATTCGCGGGGCCCCTGCCCCACTTCTTCCTCATATCGGGGCGTGCCAATAAGTCAT
>JAXJVN010000026.1:0-4179 GCA_036308545.1 Eubacterium sp.
CGAAAAATTCCGCCGGGTCTGGGAGAACAATTGTTCCATATAGACCCATAGAGGAATGGAGAAGCACTTGGCTTACGACCGCACTCTCACATATAAGGCGTGCCGCAGCCTTGACTGGACAGGGTACAAACGCTTGATTAAACTCACATTTATTATAGCATTTTCTTCATTCCATGGTATTTCCTGCTTTTATTTGTTATGATAAGGAAAAGATTTTTTACAGTTCTGTCAGGGGAGCCGCTTTTCTTAAGCAAAGTGTAAGCTTGCAGAGAGTAAGTGGAGCCGTCATAAAGAGGCGGCGACAGCACTGCAGAGATTTACGAGGTGAGTATAAATGAAAGAGCTTCTTCTGCTGGTTGAAACGGACGACCGGCTTAAAAGCAGTATTCTGAAGGCAGCGCTTCCGCTGCACATCCATGCAAAAACAATTTTTCCGGAAGAATATGGTCTGACCTTAGGTCAGATTCTGGAAGGCGGCACGGCAGATCGTGGTGTCAAGAAAAAGGAAGGTTCCGCTTCCTGCCAGGATGAACAGACCGGCACATCCGATAAGGAGGGAATGTCTGCCAGCCCGAATCAGCGAATTGACACATCCGGTGAAGAAGGATTGTCTGCCTGCTCAAGTCAGGATGGACTGCTGGGCGAGCCGATGATCGTCATGTGCGGTTTTTCCAGCGTACGGATGAACCTGCTTCTGAATGCCATGCGCAAGTACGGTGCCATCGTTCCCCTGAAGGCTATGCTGACGCCGACCAACCAAAACTGGACTGTTGCAGAACTCTTCCGGCAGATTTCTGAAGAACATGCGGCAATGACCAAGGCTGCCGGGAAAGGCTCTTCCAAATGACAAAAGCGGAACAGATCTTACGCAGGCAGCGCATGCGAAAGCGGCGCCGGCAGAAAATGATCCGGAAGCTGACCTTTTTTGTCCTCTTTATCGGAATTCCTCTGGCTATTCTCCTTGGAATTGTAATTGCGGACAAGCCTTCGCTTTCTATTACCATGAACGGCGACGAGGAAATGACCGTTGAGGCAGGCAATGCTTTTACAGATCCCGGGGTTACTGCGTCTTACAGCGGCACCCTCATCCATAACTTTGACGGCAAGGCAGCGGTTTCTGAGGAAGGCAGCGTTGATACTTCCAATCCCGGAACTTACACGATTACCTATACCGCCAAAAGCCATCGCCTGACAGCTGAGAAAAAGCGCACCGTCGTTGTCAAAGATACAACGCCGCCGGTCCTGACCCTCAAGTCCGATCCTGATTCCTATACCGTTCCCGGTCAGGAATACGTTGAAGAAGGCTATACTGCAATCGACAATCTGGACGGGGACATCACCGATCAGGTAACGACCCGCCAGGAAGGCGATATTGTTTATTATTCTGTAAAGGACTCTTCCGGCAACGAAGCCACCGCAGAGCGTTCCGTTAACTACGACGACCGGACCCCGCCTGTCATCACGCTGGACCTAACCGTCGACCGGGCCTTCCAGGGCCAGGAATGGATGGATTCCTATACAGCAGAAGATAACGCGGACGGCGACCTCACCGATAAGGTGGAAGTGGAAGGATCCGTTGATACATCCACCCCGGGAACCTATACCATCAATTACAAGGTGACCGATTCCCACGGCAACAGTGCGACCGCAAGCAGAAGCGTCGACGTCGCAGAAGTTGGAAAGGATGATCCGTCCCGAAAAGAATCATCAGAAAAAGTCATCTATCTGACCTTCGATGACGGTCCCAACGAATATACCGGACAGCTGCTGGAAGTCCTGGACAAATATGACGCCAAGGCCACCTTCTTCGTCACGGAAGAGGCACCTCAGTATGAAGACCTGATTGCAGACGAAGCAGAGGCAGGGCATGCAATCGGCGTACACAGTTTTTCCCATGTCATGGAGGATATTTACGCCTCCGCCGATGCTTACTGGGAGGACTTCAATAAGATGAACGATATCATCAAGAAGCAGACCGGAAGAAAGTCGACGCTGATGCGCTTCCCCGGCGGCAGCTCCAATACAATCAGCAGTTTCACGCCGGGCATTATGACAGAACTTACAGGAGAAGCAGCCGAGAATGGCTACAGTTACTTTGACTGGAACTGCTCCGCCCAGGATGCTACAACGCCCGCTCCGACCGCGGATCAGATCGTGCAAACCCTGAAGGGCAACGTCCAGGCAATCACGAAGCAGGGCGGCAGGGCAAGCGTCATCCTCTGCCATGACACCAAGAAGAACACCCTCACGGCCATGGATTCTTTTATCCCATGGGCCCAGGAACAAGGCTATGTTTTCCTTCCCCTGTCTGAAAGCAGCTTCCCGGCACACCAGAAAGTAGCAAACTAAGGAGCCAAAGTGACAGGTACTTTTGCTCCTGTTCCCAAAAAAAGTTTTTTCAAAGCATATAAAAAGAGCCGCTGCTCCATTTCTTTGGAACAGCGGCTCTCTTCATACAGCTGTTATCAATTTATATTTCCGGCCGCCAGCATCATGCACTTAACCGTTTCCAATATGCTCATGATATGATATTTGATTGTAAAAACAGCATCGCAGTATTCAATATAATTTTCTTTTATATAATCCAGCAGCGGATATACATAGGTTTCCGTTTCCCGGACATATTCTGCCAGCTTCTTATGTTTAAATGACCCCGCCATTGTCGAAACATTATTGCAGCGATCAAGTGCTTTGACAATAGACGCCTTTGGATTCTTCATGATGGCACCATAATAGAGCTCATTGTATCCGGGGTCATGCTTATGTTCTGGATCCTTTGTCAGCAATGCGACAATTTCCTTCACTTCCTCTGAGAAAGGAAGTTCCTCCACTTTCACACCGCAGTCTTCGCAAACATCATGCAGCATGCATGATGCAAGTACCTCATCATCGATAATTCCCAGAGCGTGCGCATGGCAAGCCATCATGAGCGGGTGCACAATATAAGGAATTCCAATCTCCTCGCCTGTTACAGGATCGAAGCGTTTCTCCGCAAAGCGATTTCCATAGCGTTTCTGATTTCTGTGCAGATCATTCGCATAGCTCAATGCCCTATTGAACTGGGAAAGGCCTTCCATTTCAGCATAGGTCTTGAGCCGGGTATACATGTGACTTTCCTGGTACATCTTCTCTTTTACAAACCAGGACGTCGTATTCGGATCTGTGTACAAAAGGGAAATCGTCGTTCCCAAAGCTTCCGCAATAGCAGGCAGCTGTTCGGTTCTTGGGTCTGCCGGATGGTCTCTGGTAATCCAGCTGGCAAGAGTCTGCCTTGATACCCCAAGCTTTTCAGCAAAAACTTCCTGCGTAATCTCCGGGTGCTCTGCAAGATAACGTCGAATATGTCTGCCAATATTGCGTCCACTGTTTTCCTGACTCATTCTATTCTCCCATACGAAGCAAAATATCATACCCAATCTGCAAGCTAAGTATAAAATGATTGCAGCCTTTTCACCATTCAAGTCTTCCTGCATCTTTTGTCAAGCCGGGTTGACAATCTCCTTTGGAATCTCCTTTTGAATCTTCTTTGTAATCTCGTTTGGAATCTCCTTGATTATACAATAAAAAAAGCTATGAAACCTCAACAGCTTCATAGCTTTCATTCACTCCCCCTGTTGGACTCGAACCAACGACACTTCGGTTAACAGCCGAATGCTCTACCGACTGAGCTAAGGAGGATTATGAGATTAAAAAACGACGTACCTTGAAAACTGAATACACATTTGACAATCCATTGATTCATGAATGACCGTCTCGCTTTCGGAAAGCGGTAACCCGCTCTCTTTCGCTCTTTGGTCTAGCCCTCGACCGATTAGTAACAGTCAGCTCCGTACATTACTGTACTTCCACCTCTGCCCTATCTACCTGATCGTCTCTCAGGGGTCTTACTTCTTTCGAATGGGATATCTCATCTCAGAGGGGGCTTCACGCTTAGATGCCTTCAGCGTTTATCCCTTCCGGGCACGGCTACTCAGCCCTGCGCCTGGCAGCGCAACTGATACACCGGCGGCCCGTCCATCCCGGTCCTCTCGTACTAAGGACAGCTCTCTTCAGATATCCTGCGCCCACGCCGGATAGGGACCGAACTGTCTCACGACGTTCTGAACCCAGCTCGCGTACCGCTTTAATGGGCGAACAGCCCAACCCTTGGGACCTACTACAGCCCCAGGATGCGATGAG
>JAXJVN010000027.1:0-29861 GCA_036308545.1 Eubacterium sp.
GAATACGACAAAATCAAAATCCTTAACAACGTCGGATACATCTACCAGTTCCATGCCGAAACGAAGGTCCGGCTTATCGGAACCATAATGGTCCATGGCATACTGCCAGGTCATTCTCTGAATCGGAAGCTTGACATCCACGCCAATGGCTTCCTTGAAGACATACTGCAGAAGTCGCTCATTGATATCCAGAACGTCCTCGACGTCAACAAAAGCAAGTTCCATATCCGCCTGGGTAAATTCCGGCTGGCGGTCCGCTCTCAGGTCTTCATCACGGAAGCAGCGGGCAATCTGGAAATAGCGGTCATAGCCGGCAACCATAAGCAGCTGCTTGAAGAGCTGTGGAGACTGGGGAAGGGCATAAAAACTGCCCGGATGCACACGGGACGGAACCAGATAATCTCTTGCTCCTTCCGGCGTACTCTTGCCCAGCATAGGGGTCTCGATTTCCAGGAAGCCATTCTCTGCCATGAAATTGCGCATGAGACTTGCAACCTTGGATTTCAGCATCAGGTTTCTCTGCAGGTCCGGACGGCGAAGGTCCAGATAACGGTATTTGAGACGGATATCTTCTTTTGTCTTGGTGTTCTCCTCAATCGGGAAAGGCGGAGTTTCCGACTCTGAAAGGATTCTCAGATAATCGACGTTCATCTCGATCGTACCGGTAGCCAGCTTTTCATTCACTGCGCCGCCTCTTTTCGCGATTTCGCCGGTGACGGCAATGACATATTCGCTCCTTAAGGTTGATGCCTTCTCAAAGAGTTCCCTGCCGATGACCTCCTCGGTAAAAATCAGCTGCATAATTCCTGACCGGTCTCTCAGATCGACGAAAATAATGCCGCCTTTATTTCTCATCTTGGCAACCCAGCCCATGAGGGTGAGTTTTTTGCCAATTTCTGCCTCTGTTACTTCTGCACAGCGCATGCTCCTATGCATGCCTTTCATACTCTCAGCCATGATGATTGCCTTTCTTCTATGCCAGTAAATCTATTCTGCTATTGCAGTGTATTTCTATTTTCGTTTATTAAGCCTGACCTCATATTCCGATTGCGCTTATCGCTTTTTCAAGTCCGGCTCAGTCCGCGAAGATTTCCTCGAATTCCGTATATCCTTCTGCGGTCAGCTGGTCTTTCTGGAACTTTTTGTTCTTCTTCATGACCAGAACATTGACGGTATTGCCCTTTGCGCGTTCCGCCATAGCCTTCTTAACTGCCTCAAGCACCTTTTCTTCCGGAACTTTCTTGTCAATCAGAACGGCTTTTTTTACAGGAGCGCCCGGAACCTGATAGCCTCTCTCCAGCAGCAGCATGACGATTCTTTCAAATCCGATGGAAAAACCGACTGCCGGAGTTGCCTGACCGGTGAATTTCCCGATCATTTCATCATAACGTCCGCCTCCTCCGACGGATCCGCCGTATTCATCCATGGAAATTTCAAAAATCGGACCGGTATAGTAAGACATTCCCCTGACCAAGGTAGGATCAAAGGCCATCTTGAAGTCTGCTGCTTTTGCGGCTTCTACACTGTTGATAATGTGGATCAGTCCCTCGGAATACTGCCTGTCCAGGCAGTCTCCCAGAAGTTCCTGCGCTTTGCGGATTCCGTCCGTATCCGACCCAACCTGCTTGAAGAGGTCCAGATACTTGTCCACGGATTCAACGGCAAAACCCATCTCCTTCAGTTCTGCCTCCACTCCTTCAATACCGATCTTGTCCATTTTGTCCAGGGTGATAAAAACATCGTCCCAGGATTCCTCCGGGAACCCAGCCCAGGACGCCATTGCCTTAAGGATGCGGCGGTCATTGATGCGGATGGTGAAGCCCTTGAAATCCAGCTTTCCCAGCAGGGTGCTCGTAGCAAGGATCAGCTCAATCTCAGCCAGGTTGGAAGCCTCTCCCAGAATATCAATGTCACACTGGCGGAACTGACGGAAGCGTCCTCTCTGGGGACGGTCCGCACGCCAGACATTTCCGGTCTGCAGAGCCTTGAATGGGCTGGGCAGGTTCGCCGCATTGTTGGCATAGAATCTGGAGAGCGGAAGGGTCAGGTCATAGCGGAGTCCGCCGTCAACCAGATCATTTTCTTCCTTTGCGTCATTGATGCGAAGCTTATTTCCTCTCTTAAGAATCTTGAAGATCAGCTTCTCATTCTCGCCGCCCTGCTTGCTGTTCAGGTTTTCGATATGCTCAACAGCCGGGGTTTCAATAGACGTAAATCCGAACGAAGCGTAGGTCTCCTTGATCAGCCCGATAACGTAATCGCGGATAGCCATTTCCTCCGGAAGAATATCCTTCATGCCGGTGACCGGCGTTTTCTTCATTGCCATATACTCATGCCTTTCCTTGTTCCTGGTATTTTGCTTTCCTGCTGCCGGACTTTTGGGTCTGGAGAAAAACTTTTCTCACGGCCAGGTTCAGACGTCGGAGCTTTCCATTTCTCCGTATTTCCGGACAGCCATTCTTAAGGATAACGCGGCGGGACCTAACTTGCAAGTTTTCTATTCCGCCGCTCATGCATATTCTGCCGGTAGTCTGCAGGTTTGCCGCAAATTTCTCATTTTTTCCTGCCGGAGATTTTTATTCGGCTGCCGGGAGATATTTTCGGATTCCTTCCCGCTTGCGTTCAATCATTTCATCAATCCGGCTGATGTACTCGGAGACATTTTTGACGTTTTCTACCCGTTCAATCCTTTTGCCTCCTTCGAATACAAATTTTGTCGACGCACCGCTTCCTGCTGCCAGAATGGTTTGTTTTTCCTCCATGATGAGGATATTGTAAAGGCCCTCCCTGCAGGGCTTCGCATAGCCGACGTTCTCGAAATTGCCTGCCATGCTCTTCTGGCGGTAGAGATAATACGGATGCATGCCCATGGCTCTTGCCGACGCAGCTGTTCTGTCCATGATCGCTGCCGAATTTTCAAAAGAAACCGGAACATACCGGTCCTTGAAAAGGCTGAGTCTGGCAGCCCGCTTCAGTGCAAGCGAATGAATGGTCAGGCTGTCCGGATGCAGGGCTTCGATTTCCTTCAGAGTCGCCGCGACTTCTTTTTCCCCTTCCCCCGGGAGTCCTACGATCAGGTCCATATTAATATTGGAAAAACCTTTTTCCCTGGCAAGGCGGAATGTGCTGCGGACCTGGTCGACTGTATGCTTTCTGCCTATGATATCCAGGGTCTTCTGGTTCATGGTCTGGGGATTAATGGAAATCCTACTGACGGGATACTTCTTCAGAACGTCCAGCTTCTCTCCTGTAATCGTATCCGGCCGGCCGGATTCTACCGTAAACTCTCTGACTTTCTCTGCGCCGAAACGACTGCAGATCATAGAAAGCAGGCGGTCCAGATCTGCTGCCTCCAGACTGGTCGGCGTGCCTCCTCCTACATAAATGGTATCCAGCCTTCTGCCCTGCATGGCTGCCTTTATGAAGTCCAGCTCCTTCTCCAGGGCATCCAGATAGGGCGTCACAGTCCTCCTGAAAGCGTTCATCTCGTGAGAACCGAACGTGCAGTACAGGCAGATGGACGGGCAATAGGGAACGTCAACGTAGAGACTGTATCCGGATAAAGGATCCATACCATCCATTATCTTTTTTTCCAGGCAGGCAACATCCGCTGCCAGATGTGCTTTCTCCGGCGAGGTCAGATAGGTTTCCTGCATAAAGCGCTCTGCTTCCTCCGGCGTACTTCCCTCCTCCAGAGCGTGCATAGCCAGCTTAGTCGGCCGGATCCCGGTAAGATCTCCCCAGGGAAGTTCCCTTTCTGTATAGGCAGCAAGAGCTTTATAGGTCAGCTGCTTGACCCGGTTCTTGGCATCATGCCGGTCCGACCAGTCGGGAATCAGTGCTGCTCTGGAAAAACTTTTTCCCGCAGCGAAATCTTCGAACGTGAAGGATGCGGCTCTTTGTCTGTAGTTCACCTTAACTGCGGCGTCAAAGTCCGGGCTTTCCTTCCGGACTTTCAATACCTCCGCATGCTTTTCGGCAAAATCCCCGTCCAGAGCTCTCAAAGCTTCTGCCTTTGCCTGATTCGTCATGGCAGAGGCAGAAGCATCTGCTTCTGACGGATCCGTCAGAGCTTTCCTTGCCCGGCGGTAGTCCATCCAGCTTTGGATTTCATCCGTCTCAGCTTCGCCGCTGTAATGGATCTCCGGTTCCGATTCGGGATAGAAAGCCTTGATCAGGTTGTAGACGTCGTATTCAAAGTTTTTTTCACTGAATTCCAGAAATATTTTCTTCATAAATTTTACATAAAAACACCGGCAGCTGCCTGTCCCTGCCGGGATATCCTCTGTCCCGATGGGAGCTGCCTGCCGCCGGCATTTAAACAATTCTTATTCTCAGTTTTTGCTGACATGCCGCATGCAAAGAGGACTCTTTTCTGCTGCCGGGCTTATGCCAGGGGGTTGTAGGCTTTCTCGACTGCAATCTTCGTCTCGCCCATATGGCCGGGAAGTACCCGGACATCCGATGGAATCTCCGTCAGAATCCGTCTGACGCTCGCCTCGATATCTGCATCGTTTCCCGTCGGCAGATCTGTCCTGCCATAGGAGAGGCGAAAGAGCGTATCTCCGGAAAAGAGCAGTTTTTCCTCCGGGAAATAATAACAGCAGCTTCCGGCCGTATGGCCCGGCGTATGCAGCGCCTTAAAATGAAACCCTGCAAGATCCGCTTCCTGGCCGTCGATCAAGGTCTCGTCCGCGGTCAGTGAAATTCCTTTTCCGGTCCACGACCCGGACAGGTTCTTATAAGAGTCTGCCAGCAGGTCTTCTTCCGCTGCGTCACAGTATATGGGAATTTTATACTTAGCTCTTACTTCTTCCGCTGCCCCGATATGATCGTGGTGGCCATGCGTAAGCAGGACTGCGACGGGTTTTCCGCCCATTTCGCGCACCTTTTCCTCAATCTCCTCCGGCGAGTCCGCGGGATCAAAGATCAGCATTTCTTTGGATTCCACGTTCATCAGAAAATATACATTGGTCCCAATATCTCCCAATATAAGGCTTTCTAAGGTATATGCCGGCATAGGTCCTCCATCATTTTTTTCGGGGTGTTTTCCGAGAGCTCTTTCTATTCCGCAAGTACTGTTTTCGGCCTTCTTGCACGCTGCACTTTAATCATGCTGCCGTTGGCTTTTTCAGCCCCGGGCACGTTTCACTTCGGTAACGCTGTTGACTTGCAGGATCTTCTGCACCAGTGTCTCCAGTTCTCTTTTTCCTGTAACCTTGAAGCTGATGTTTATGGTCGCCTGCAGATTCTTATCTACATGGGTAGACAAAGAAGCGACGTCAATCTTGCGTTCGCTGAGGACTTTGGATACGTCAACCAGAAGTCCGGTACGATTGTCCGCATAGATTGTAATCTCGACCATGTAGAGCCGTTCGACGCCGGAAGCGGGTTCCGCCCACTCTGCTTCAATCAGGCGGTCCCGTTCAGACTCAGGCAGGGTCATGATATTGATGCAGTCCGTCCTGTGGATGGTCACGCCGCGTCCTCTGGTGATGAAGCCCACGATCTCGTCTCCCGGGATCGGGCTGCAGCACTTGGAAAAACGGACAGCCACGTCGTCCAGTCCCTGAACGATGATACCGCCTTTTTTCCTGGCTTTGGAATTCTGTTCCGCTGCGCTCTCCTGGGGAGCGGACGCTGTTGATTCGAGAATATCCTGATCTGTCAGATGTCTCTGACGGTCCTTCTCATAAACCTCCATCAGGCGGTTGAGGACTGCGCCCTCTTTCAGTCCGCCGTGTCCAATCGCGGACAGAACCGTGTCCCAGTCCGCAAAACCGTACTTTTGCGTGACCTGGTCGGTATAGACAGGTGTGAGAAGCTGATAGATATCTCTGCCCTTTGTTTTTGCATAGTTAATCAGCATGTCGCGGCCGCGCTGGATATTATCTTCCTTGCTTTCCTGGCGGAACCAGCGGCTGATCTTGTTTCGGGCCTGAGGGCTCTTGACAATTTTGAGCCAGTCACGGCTGGGTCCTCTGGAATTCTGCGACGTGACGATTTCTACCCGGTCCCCGTTATGAAGGACCGTTTCAATCGGCACCAGCTTGCCGTTAATCCTGGCGCCTACCATGCGGTTTCCGACAGCGGAATGGACGGCATAGGCAAAATCGATCGTACAGGATCCGGCGGGAAGCGCCTTGACGTCTCCTGCGGGAGAAAAACAGTATACATTATCCGTAAACAGGTTCAGGTCGCTCTTAAGCAGGTTCATGAACTCTTTGTTGTCCGAACTGTCCTGCTGCCATTCCAGGATCTGCTTAAGCCAGTTAAGCTTGGCTTCTTCCTGTTCCGGACCGACCTTTTTGCCATCGGAAGCTTCTTTATATTTCCAGTGGGCCGCAATACCATATTCAGCGACTCTGTGCATTTCGAAGGTCCTGATCTGGATTTCAAACGGCTTGCCTTCCGGTCCGATCAGGGTCGTATGCAGGGACTGGTACATGTTCTGCTTGGGCATGGCAATGTAATCCTTGAAACGTCCCGGAATCGGGGTATACATTTCATGGATGACTCCAAGCGCAGCGTAACAGTCCTTGACGGTTTCGACTACGATACGCACGGCAAAGAGGTCGTAAATCTGATCCAGCGTCTTATTCTGGTTGACCATCTTCTTGTAGATGCTGAAGAAGTGCTTGGCCCTGCCATAGACCTGGGCCTCAATCCCGGCTTCCTCAATCTTGCGCTTGACGTCCGTGACAATGCCGTTCACAAACGCTTCGCGGACAACCTTCTTTTCTTTAATCTGGCTGACCAGGCTGTAATATGCTTCCGGATGCAGGTATTTGAGAGACAGGTCATCCAGTTCGTTTTTTATCTTTGTAATGCCAAGCCTCTGGGCGATCGGCGAATAGATCTCCAGTGTTTCCCTTGCCTTCTCAAGCTGCTTTGCCGGCGACATGTACTGGAGCGTCCTCATATTGTGAAGGCGGTCTGCCAGCTTGACCATGATAACGCGGATATCCTTGGCCATGGCCAGGAACATTTTTCTTAGGTTTTCCGCCTGCTCTTCCAGTTTGTCGGACGAATAGGAAAGCTGGCCCAGCTTGGTAACGCCGTCAACGATCACGGCAACCTCCGGGCCGAATTCCTGCTCAATCTCCTCCCTGGTCATGATCGTGTCTTCCACTACGTCATGCAGCAATCCGGATGCCACGCTTTCCTTATCCAGTTCCAGATCCGCCAGGATGATGCCGACGCACAGAGGATGAATGATATAAGGTTCCCCGGACTTCCTTTTCTGGTTCTTGTGGGCATCGTAAGCAATACGGTATGCCTTTTCAATCAGAGTAAGGTCGGAGGACGGATGATACCTTTTCACGGAACGGATCAGCTCATCATACAGCTGTTCCGGAGTCGTAAAGTCCTGCATGGTCCGAATGCCTTTATCGACGCCGGCTACTCCGATTTTCAGCTTTTCTTCGCCTGCAGCCATAGCCGCCTTGCGGTCCGCTTCTTCTTTCGGATCCAGTGTCTTCTCTTCTGCCATCTTCTCCATCCTCCTTTCCTGCTTCAAAGTCAAATTTTCTTAATATCTGTTCTTTCTCAGCTTCAGATATTACTTTCCTTCGTAGATGATCGCAGAATCAATGTCATAGTCAGAAAGTCTTTCACGGCCCTTCAGTCCTGCCAGTTCCATGACAAAGAGCATCTTGACGACTTTTCCGCCAAGGCGTTCTACCAGGTTTGCCGCTGCCTTAATCGTTCCGCCGGTCGCGATCAGATCGTCGATCAGAACAACCTTCTGGCCGGGCTTGATCGCGTCTTTATGAATTTCAACGGTAGCGGTGCCATATTCCAGGTCATAAGTCTCGGAGATGGTCTCTCTGGGAAGTTTTCCTTTCTTGCGGACCGGAACAAACGGCTTCTTGAGAGCATAAGCAACCGGCATGCCGAAAATAAATCCTCTGGATTCCGTTCCGACCACTACGTCGAAATCTACGCCGTCCAGCCTTTTGATCAGTTCATTGATTGCCAGCTGAAGGCCGTCCGCATCCTGCAGGATGGAAGTGATATCGCGGAACATAATGCCGGGTTCCGGAAAATCAGGGATTGTTACTACGTAATCTTCAAGTTTTTTCATGATGATGTCTCCTCTTGCATTTACAATATGGCTTTGTACGATATGCCATTTATAATCTAGAAATTATACCATTTTAACCAACTGCTGTAAATTCAAGGCCTTTGATTTTTCACTTTAGCGATTTAGCGATTTTTCACTTTTTACTTAAGCTTGCATTTTTTCTATTTGGCAGCTCGGAATCCTGTAATGATGATTTTCGTCTTCTCGCTGCCATTCCAGCTGTCGATTGCCGGATAATAAAGAATATCGAACGTACGGTTCTGTGTCAGAAAATCGTTGAATTCCTCCGCCTCCCGAAAGCATACTGCCCCAATTGTCGTTCCTTTTTGGTCCCGGATTCTGCACTGCAGGACGTTTTTATTTTGTCCGACAAGTTTTACATAGTCCGCACTTACGCCTTTCACTGCAAAAACGGGCTTCTCGTTTCCGTTTCCAAATGGCTTCAGCAGATCCAGCTGGTGAATAAGCTGCGGACTTATGTAGCTGAGCGGCATGGGCGAGTCGATCAGAATCTCCGGCGTCAAGTCTTCTTCGGTCAGCTTGGTATTCTCATTGAGCTTTCTGCGGAATTCATCTACATTCTCTTCTTTCAGCGACAGTCCTGCCGCCATAGGGTGTCCCCCATATTTAAGGAGCAGATCGTCCACCTTGTTCAGTTCATCGCTCATGTGATAGGCTTCGATCGAACGGCCGGAGCCCTTTACCATGATGCTTCCTGTTCCTTCTGCTTCTTTCCTTTCTTCCGTTCCTTCTGCCCGGGCACGTGTAAGGACAAAAACCGGCTTATTAAAACGTTCTCTTACCTTGCCGGCAACAATTCCCGCAATCGATTCATGCAGGTCAGGCAGGTAAATAACCAGCACCTTATCGTCTGCTAAATCCGTCGTTTCCACCAGTTCTACTGCCCTGTCCACGCCCTTTTGGGTCATGTCCTTGCGGCTGGAATTCAGCGAAACCAACTCTCCGGCAAGTTTTGCCGCCTGCAGCCGGTCGGTTTCCAGCAGCATATTCAAGGCCCTTTGCGCCGTGTCCAGGCGGCCGCTTGCATTCAGGCAGGGTCCGATCACAAAGCCGATATGATAAGCATCCACCTTTTCCGGTTCCAGTTTGTTCTGGCGAATGAGTTCCAAAAGGCCGATATTTCTCGTATGGTGCAGTGCTTCCAGTCCCATGCGTACCAGGACCCGGTTCTCTCCCTTCAGGACCATAACGTCTCCCACGGTTGCAATGCCGACATATTCAATCCATTCAAAGATTTCATCGTCCTGCCGCCCTGCTTTCCTGTAAAGCTCCTGCATCAGCTTCCAGGCTACGGCAGCTCCGCACAGTCCTGGAAATGGATAGGCACAGTCTTCCTGCTTGGGATCAATCACTGCGTCTGCCGGCGGGATCTTGTAATGCTTTTTTTCTTTTCCATCCGCTTCTTCCAATTCAAAGGGAATGTCATGATGGTCTGTGACGATCACGGTCATGCCCAGTTCTTTTGCCAGTTCAATCTGCGAGAAGGCTGAAATCCCGTTATCACAGGTCAGAAGGAAATCCCGTCCGTCTACCGCCGCCTGACTTACCAGATGTTCGTTTAGCCCATATCCGTCCCGGATCCGTTCCGGAATCCTGACATCAGCGTCCGCGCCAAGCCTGGTCAGCGCCGTCAGCAGGATATAGGAGGACATAACTCCGTCTATATCATAATCGCCAATAATCCGAATCTTTCTCCCTGTCCTGATCGCATCTGCCAGAAGACTGACCGCCTCCTGCATGCCTTTCATGGATGCAGGGTCATTGAGGCTTTCCTTTCCACCGCTTAAATAGGTGCGGATCTCTTCTGTCGTTTTCATTCCCCTATTGACGATCATCTTGGCGATCATAGGATCGATGTCAAATTCCTGTCCGATCTTCCTAAAATCAGCAGGATAGTTAGAAAGCATCCATCTTTCTTTTCTGAGAATCATAGTTCACCTGTTTTCTGTTTATCAATTCAGCCTTGGCGGAATTGCGCCCGGGCACGCTATGTGCTTTTTAAAATGAAATGCGTTTTGAATAATGCCAGAAAAAGCCCGCCCGGATTACGGGCTGGCTTTTCCTGAAATGAATTCAATAATTATTTTCTGTTTCTGCCTCGTTTGGGCTTGATGCTCTGATAAGTGGACTTATCTTTTTTTCCATTTCCGGCAGCTTTAGGCGCTTCTGCGTCAGCACGGTTCCTGGAATCATTCTGAATCGCGTCTTCAGCCACAGCGGCTCCGGATGCGGAAACTGCTGCAGACGACGCGTCTGTGTCGATGAGCTTCTCTTCAAAGCGGTTTTTGCCCAGCTTCGTCTTCATGACGTACCACAGAGGTCCTGTTATGAAGACAGATGAATAGCAGCCTGCCACCAGACCTACCATGATCGGCAGGGAGAACTCGCGGATAGACGGTACGCCCATGATGTAGAGGACAAAGACCATAAGAAAGGTGGTCAGGTTGGAATAAAGGCTTCGGGTCAGGGTCTGGGTGATCGAGGTATTTACGACATGATCCAGACGGCTTCCTCTCATCGCCGGCAGGTTCTCACGGATACGGTCGAAGATGACGATCGTAGCGTTGATGGAATATCCGAGGATGGTCAGCATGACCGCAATGAAGGTCGTACCGACGGAGGCCCGGAACCATGCATAGAAGGCCAGAACGACGCAGATATCGTGGAGCAGGGCAAGAACTGCACTCGATGCAAAGCGGATATCCCGGAAACGGAACCAGATATAAACCAGCATGCAGATAACAGAGATAACAACCGCCAGGATCGCGTGGCTCCTCATCTCGCCGGAAATAACGGACGAAATGTTCTCTGCTGTGATACTGTCCTTATCGACCTTGCTGAAGTTTTCCGCCAGGGCGTCGTTGAGCGCCTGCCTCTGATCTACGGAAAGTTCACTGGTCTTAATGATGACCTGAGTGGTACCCTGAATCTTCTGGAACTGGATGTCCTGATTTCCGGTTACGTCTGAGACAACCGGAGCGACCTTGTCATCCAGATCAGCAAGGCTCATCTCTTCGCCGAAGTCAACGGTCGTAGCGGTACCGCCGATGAAATCCAGGCTATAGTTCAGTGCTTTTCCGGATCTGCCCTTGAAGACTCCCATTCCGACAAAAGCAGAAAGGATCAGAACTGCACCGATGGTAAGGGTAATGACTCTTTTCTGTACAAAATGGAAGGGTGTGCGTTCTTTTGCTTTGCCGTAGAATTTCTCATCACGGATTCCGACTCCATAAAGCGCATAGGAAATCCAGCGGGAAAGTACCAGGCAGGAGAACATGGAAAGCACAACGCCCATTGCCAGGGTCGTTGCAAAGCCGCGGATGGTTCCGGTACCCATGACATAGAGGACGAAAGCCGCAATCAGGGTCGTGATGTTGCCGTCGAAGATAGCCCAGAAGGCTTTCCTGAATCCGGCTGTAAGGGCTTTCCTTACCGTTACGCCTTTGGCCAGTTCTTCTTTTGTTCTGGAATAGGTAATAACATTGGCGTCTACCGCCATACCGATGGTCAGGATGACGCCGGCGATACCCGGAAGGGTTAATGTTACGTCGAAGGCGTTCATGACGAGCAGGTCCAGGAAGACATAATCCAGAAGGGCCCATCCAGCCGCCAGTCCGGTGATCCGGTATACAAGGATCATGAGGAGAATGACCAGCAGCACGCCGATGGCGCCTGCCTTAAGGCTGGTAGAAAGGGCATTCTGTCCCAGCTGGGCTCCTACGACGTTGGAATATATCTCGTTCAGTTCCAGAGAAAGGGAACCGATACGGATAAAGGAAGCCAGCTGCTTTGCCTCATCAATATCGGACATGCCGGAAATCTCAGCGCTGCCGGTTGTAATCGGCTCATTTACGACAGGAGAAGAAACCGTCTGGCCGTCATAAACAATCGCGATCTGCTTGCCGACATTTGCAGTCGTAGCATCCGCAAACTTTTTCGTTCCTTCGTCCGTCATCTTCAGCTGAACGACGTATTTGGTCAGTCCTGTCGTCTGGTCGTTATAAGCAACGCCCTCTGCGTCCGCAATATCCGTTCCGTCCAGAACGACATTTCCGTCCGCGTCCGTGAAGGAAAGTGATCCGGGCGTTCCCAGTTCTTCCAGGATCTCATTGGCATTGGTCACGCCGGGAATCTCGACGTTGATGCGGTTGAGTCCCTGCTGATAGACGTTCGCCTCTGTACTGTACTGCTGAACACGCTGCTGCAGCTTGTAGATCGTATCGTTCATGTCCTCCTGGGAAGGATTTGCTTCGTCCGCTTCGTAAGTAATGCTGACGCCTCCTGCCAGGTCCAGGCCTCTCTTGATGTTGCTCATGGCGCCGGTCTTTTTGCTGCCCCAGCCCACGATTGCCGTGAAGCCAAGTACAGCAGTAAGGACTGCCATCACGAGCAGCATAGCCCAGCTCTTCTTCTTGTTTGTCATCATGTTCTTGTCCTCTGTTTCCTAAATAATCTCTCTGGTATTTTGCAAAAAAATCTGACCGCAGCGTCAGAACCCCGGCTTACCTTAAGGTTTCTCTGCTGTTTGAAGCGAATTCTTCGCAAAACCCGACTTGTTTATTCTACCGCAAGGCAGTCCTTTCTTCAATCCGTCAAAAGGCGCGCTGTGGTAAAAAAGCCGGTTTCTCAGCTATTTTCCGGATTCTTTCCGGCTGTTCTGCCTTTTTTTCAGCTGCAGATCTCACGCTCGGCGCAGTCTTCCGGGCAGCCGTCTTCTACATGGAAGAGATCCGTATCCTCGTCTGCCAGGGCAGCCTTAATCATGAGGGCGCATTCCGTTCTCTTTCGCTGCATGGCGCATCCGATCTCATAGACGTCGTTGATCCTTCCCGTGAAGTTGTAGGAATTCGCTGCGCAGCCGCCGCTGCAGTAGAATCTGGCAAAGCAGGAAGCGCACTCCGGCTTGGAGTAGACATTCACTTTCTTAAATTCTTCAACCAGGTCCGGCCTCACGACGCCATGGTCCACGTCTCCAAGCAGAAATTTTTCGTTTCCGACGAACTGATGGCAGGGATAGAGGTCTCCCCAGGGCGTTACCGCCAGGTATTCCCCGCCCGAGCCGCAGCCGGAAAGCCGCTTGTAGACACAGGGGCCGCCGGTCAGGTCGATCATAAAGTGGAAGAAATTAAAGCCTCTTCCCTCTTTCTCCCTTTTTATCATTTCTTTTGCCAGGATATCATACTGGTCCATGATGATCGGAAGGTCTTCCTTACGGATGGCATAATCCTCCTCCGGCGGAGCGACGACCGGCTCGATGGAAATCTGCTTGAAGCCCAGATCTGCCAGGTTCAGTACGTCTTTGGCAAAATCCAGATTATAGTGGGTGAAGGTGCCGCGCACATAATATTTATCCTGATGACGGCTTTCGGCAAATTTCTGAAATTTAGGAATAACCAGATCATAGCTCCCTTTTCCGCTGCGGAAGGGGCGCATATGATCGTGCACTTCCTTTCTGCCGTCTACGGAAAGAACGACGTTGCCCATCTCCTTATTGCAGAAGTCCATGATCTCATCATTTAAGAGCACGCCGTTGGTCGTCAGCGTGAAGCGGAATTTCTTGTCGTTCGGCTCTTCCAGGGACCGGCCGTAAGCAACAAGATCCTTCACGACCTGCCAGTTCATGGTTGGCTCGCCGCCGAAGAAATCCACCTCCAGGTTCCTGCGGTTTCCGGAATTTTTCACCAGAAAATCCAGAGCCTTCTTCCCAACCTCATAGGACATGAGGGCGCGGCGTCCGTGATACTCTCCTTCTTCCGCGAAACAATAGCGGCACGCCAGGTTGCAGTCGTGGGCAATATGAAGGCACAATGCTTTAACGACGGTGGGGCGATGACTGAACTGATCGATTTTCTCCTCGTAGATGTCATCGGTAAAGAGAACGCCCGCCTCTTTCAGTTCTCCGATCTCTTCCAGGCACTCCTCCAGTTCCTTCCTGTCATAAGAAGCCGAAAGCTGATCTGATGCTTCAGATTCCGTCAGTCCCCGGTCCAGAAGATCCAGAAGATCATAAGTCATGTCATCGACCAGATGAACCGACCCGCTGTTGATATCCAGCACAATACTGTATCCGTTGTTTTTGTATAAATGGAGTCTTTGCAAGGAAACCCATCCTTTCTTTTTAATCCTGCTGCAATCATGTTCTGCCAACTGCCTTTCAATAAGCCAGTCGTTTTTTTACTCAAATGCTTTTTATAAGCATGAAAAAGTGTTCCCGTCCTGAAGCATTCAGGGCAAGAACACCTTATCGTAAAACCTTCTCTTGATTTTCAGAATCCTTCTGCAAAAACTTCAAAAAGCTGCAGAACCTTTTCAGCCTGAAGACTTACTTTGCGTGCTCGCAGGTCTGATTTCCTACGGTGCAGGACGTCTTGCATGCGGACTGGCAGGATGTCTGGCACTCGCCGCATCCTCCTTTTTTCAGGGAATTCTGCAGATTTCTGCTGCTGAGAGTCTTAATATGCTTCATATCACATTCCTCCTCCGAACTGATTAAGAATCTATTTTTAAAAACGTTTTAATGATTATAACATAGGAAGTTCTGTTTTAAAAGAACCATTTCGGGCTTTTTATCGGAACAGTGCTTCCTGTTTTCCATCTGCTTGTCTTCGTTTTTACATGCCGCAGTTTCTGCGGAAAGCTTCCATTTCTTCTCTGACTGTACAGGAACTCCTCTTTCTCGCTGAGCGGATCTTGAGATCCCCCATGACCACAGCTGCCGCTGCGGCAAGCGACATAGTAAGTACATAAGGAATAATCTTATCTTCCACACCGGTATTTACGCCGGGAACTCCCGCAGCCGTTGTCTTGCCTGCCGTTGCCTGAAGCGCCGTTCTGCTGCCTGCCGTGCCGTTCGCCGCCGCATTGCTTTTCCCGGCTGAACCGGCTGAACTTTTTCCTGTCCCGTTTGATGTATTCGAGGCGGAAACTGCTGCGGCATTCACCGTTGCCTTTCCTACCAGATTCTTTACTGCCGGACTTTTGTCTGCCGCATAGACCGGATGAACGGCTGCCAATGCAAACAGGCAAAGGAAAGCCGTCATGGAAAGTTTCAGCAGTTTTTTTCCAATTTTCGTTCTCACTGTCATTCTCCCCTGCAGATAAAATAATCAGAGCCTGCTTTTCCGGAACCCCATGAAAAAGCAGTTATCACTTACAAGTATGGCTATTATAGCACAGCAGTCTTTTGAAAGAAAGAAGCCGGCCGGCTGCACTTAAAACTTCTCCCATATCGCAAACCGAATGCTCTTAACGGTAGATATGCAGCATCCTCATGAGCTTCACGATCCTTGTGCCCATAGGGAAGCTCCTGATCTCCTCTTCCTTTATGCCGGAGATCAATACATAAAGAATCAGGTATACAAAAACCGCCAGCAGAATGGACACGATCAGGGCGATGGAAGGCCGCCTGGTCAGATTGAAAAGCAGATTATAAACCAGGAATGTCACAAAGCCCATTCCGGCCGAAGCAATCAGGGGCTCAGCAAAGTTTTTCCTCCATTCCAGGCGAAAACGCATGGCCTTTCTCATGGTCATCAGGCTGAGAATACTGTTCACAATGGGGAAACTCATGCCCGCTGCCAGAACTGCATAGATATCCAGTTTGCTGAAAAGTCCGAGCAGAACCACCAGTATGACCAGATTAGCGCCGAGCGCGGCAGCACAATTGATCATAGCAGCCCTCTGTTTTCCGATTGACTGGAGCGCGCTGTTTGCAACGACCGTCATGGCTCCGAATACAACCTGCAGGGATCCCAGGAAGAGAAGCCTGGACGCCGTATTAGACGATGCCGGAAAAAGCACGCCCATGATGGGATAGGCAAGAATGGTCATCCCTACCATAGAAGGAATGCTGATGAACATCGTCAGGCGGATTGCCTGCTGGACCTTCCGGTTTCCTTCGTCGTATTCCTTAACCGCGAAAGCCGCGGCAAGCTCCGGCATCATGGCCGAGGCACTGGCTGAAGCAAGTGCAAGAGGGATTCCCACGACCGGCGTATAGTAATTGCTGTATTCTCCGTAAGCCGCAGAGATCACGGTATCCTTTACTCCATGCAATCCCTGAATGGCAGAATAGAGATACCCGTCCAGGTAAGGGCCGGCGTTATTGAGAAATGTCGTAAGGATGATAGGCGTCATCAGGAAAAAAAGTTCCCGGTAGACGTCAGAATAGCGGTCAATGTCCGTGCTTTTGTCTCTGGCCGCTCTCCTTGCAAAATAATTCCGGTTGACCCAATATACGAAAAGCATAAAGGCCAGACCGGCCAGTACGCCGGCGCCGGTACCCATGGTTCCTCCCATGGCTCCGTAAATTGCGGCGTCTACTCCTCCGTCTTTTGCAAACGTCCTGATCAGTGCCCATGCAGCAAAAACACTCACAAATGCATTCAGTATCTGCTCGATGATCTGCGAGACGGATGTCGGCCCCATAGACCGATGAGCCTGGAAATATCCTCTCAGCACTCCCAGAATAGCGGAAAAGAAAATGGTCGGTGCCAGGACTCTGAGAGCCGGCAGTGCATTAAGCTGATTGGAAGGAAGCAGCCATCTGCCTAGAAACAGACAGGCAAAAGCCCCGATCCCTCCGACGATGCAGCCATAGATCAGCGATCCCTTAAAGGCAACCCGGGCGTTCTTATATTCCTTTCTTGCCAGCTTTTCCGAAACGATCTTGGAAACCGCCATTGGAATACTATAGGAAGAGATCAGAAGCAGAATCGTATACAGATTGCTTGCGTATCCATAATATCCCAGGCCAACCGAGCCCAGGATTGCTCCAAGCGGACGGCGATAGATCAGACCGATAATCCGCGAAATGATCGATGCGATCATCAGGATTGAAGCATTTTTTACCAATGTATTTTTCTTTTTAGGCATAAAGCCTCCTCATACGTCGTCAATCTGCCAGTCTATGGCTTGCAGCCCATGTGCCTCCAGATAGGCATTGGTCCTGGAAAAAGGCCGGCTTCCAAAAAAGCCCCGGTAGGCAGACAGGGGACTCGGATGCGGAGATTCGAGGATCAGGTGTTTCGGGTTATAGATCATAGCCTTTTTTCTGCGCGCCGGACTCCCCCATAAAATAAAAACCATAGGTCTGTCCTGATCCGCAAGGACTTTGATAGCAGCATCCGTAAACTCTTCCCAGCCGATATTCCGGTGCGAATTAGCCTGGTGGGCACGGACGGTCAGCACGGTATTGAGCAGCATGACTCCCTGCTTTGCCCATTTCTCCAGGCAGCCGTTATTGGGGATCCTGCAGCCCAGATCGTCGTGGAGTTCCTGGTAAATATTGACCAAAGAAGGCGGGACCGGCACACCCGGCTTAACAGAAAAAGAGAGGCCATGCGCCTGCCCCGGCTCATGATAAGGATCCTGACCCAGGATTACAACTTTGACCCGGTCCAGCGGCGTGAAATGAAAAGCATTGAAAATGTCCTGCGCCGGAGGATAAATTCGGTGTGTCCGATATTCCTGGCCAACCGTGTCAAAGAGTTTTTTATAATAGGGCTTATGAAATTCACCGTCAAGCGCCTCTTTCCAGGCGCCCTCAATTGCACCCATTTCTGTGTGACTCCTTTTTTTCTAACTGCTCGTACTCCGACAGGACGGGGACATATTCCAGTCAGTCGCAAACACTTCATTTACAAGCGCACCGCAATGCCGCGCTGCTGCAGATAACGCTTGAGTTCGCGTATCTCAAGTTCTTTGTAATGGAACAGCGATGCCGCGAGTGCTGCTTCTGCCCCGCCGGCGGTAAGAGCATCGTAGAAATCCTGCGGCTTTCCTGCGCCGCCGGACGCGATAACCGGTATGCTGACCGCGGAAGATACGGCACGGGTAAGGCCCAGGTCATATCCATCCTTTGTTCCGTCCGCATCCATGCTGGTTAAAAGGATTTCTCCCGCTCCCAGGCGTTCCGCTTCCATGGCCCACTCGACTGCGTCCTTGAAGGTATTTTCTCTTCCGCCCTTGACATAGACGTCCCAGCCGGTCTTGTGTTCTCTTGTCAGGTCGTATTTCTCATAATGATATTTGTCTGCGCCTTTTCCTCCGTCAGCTTCTTCTCCTGTCAGTCTTCTCCGGGCATCGATTGCTACGACAACGCACTGGCTTCCGAACTTGAGAGCCGCTTCGCTGATCAGTTCCGGCCTGGCAATTGCAGAGGAATTAATGGAAATTTTATCCGCTCCTTCCCGCAGCAGTTCCTTGAAATCGTCTACGGTACGGATTCCTCCGCCTACCGTAAAGGGGATGAAGACGTTGGCAGCGACGCGGCTGACCATATCGACAACTGTGGCCCTGTTCTCGGACGACGCCGTGATATCGAGGAAGACCAGCTCGTCTGCCCCTTCCCGGTCGTATGCTTTGGCAACCTCTACCGGATCTCCGGCATCTTTTAAATGAACGAAGTTTATACCTTTTACAACTCTGCCGCGATTCACATCCAGACAGGGGATAATTCTCTTTGTAAACATTTCTTCTTCTCCATGCCGTATACACGGCTGTCCATACTGACAAAAAAACTGCCCAGGCTTTTCTGTTTTCAAAAATTCCGCCGGAATTAGATTTCCAGGAAATTTTTCAAAATTTTCAGCCCGATATCCGAACTTTTCTCCGGGTGGAACTGCGTGGCAAAAACATTTCCCTGTTCTACCGATGCATGAATCGTAACTCCGTAATCTGCAGTCGCCTTTACAATATCCGGCTCTTCTGCCTGCAGATAATAGGAATGGACAAAGTAAACATAGGAATCTTCCGGAATATCACGGAACAGGCGTCCATTTCCTGTAAGGTGCAGAGAATTCCAGCCCATATGCGGAATCTTGAGTCCGGGTCCGGCAGGGATTCTCAATATTTTCCCTTTCAGAATGCCAAGACCTTCTACGCCCTGGCTTTCCTGGCTGGATTCGAACAGCAGCTGAAGACCCAGGCAGATTCCCAGAAACGGCTTTCCGGAAGCTGCTGCTTGTCGGATGACATCTACAAGACCAAACCGGCGCAGATTATCCATGCAGTCTCCGAAGCTGCCTACGCCGGGGAGAATGACACGGTCCGCATCCAGGATTTCCTGCGCTGACCTGGTTACAGCCGGCTGCTCGCCCAGACTGATCAGGGCTTTCTCCACGCTTTTAATATTACCGGCATCATAATCAATAATTGCAATCATTCTATGCCTCTCTTCTTCCTGTCCGAATCATTGTCAGCGCTTAAATGCCATCCGCCTGCAGGTCTTTCTCTTTCTTCGCTGCAAAGCATTCCTGCATCATGCTTTCTGTGCAGTGAAAGCCTGATCTCTGCGTAATGGAATCCTGATCTCTGTGCTATAGAGTCCTGTTATGTGTGCTATGAAAGCAGATTTACGCTATGCACATAATAATAAAGTTTACTGCAGACGATTGCAAGCTGACGAATCTTTGTTTTCTATACAATTGTTCCAAATTTTCTTCTCTGCTTTTGGCATTTTGACAGGACATTCAAAATAAGATAGAATAACCATCCGTAATAATCAGGGAATCCTAATCCCTGCGTGTGGATTTGCAAGATGCCAAAGCGCTTTTAAGGGGTCTGTTATGAAACGCAAAAACTATAAAAGTCCGATTCTGCTTTTTTCCGCAGCTCTGATCTGGGGCACCGCATTCGTTGCTCAGAGCCAGAGTACCGGCCGTATCGGCCCCTATTTTTTCAATGCGTGCCGCTTTTTCCTTGGCATGCTTGTTCTGATTCCCGTCATCCTTCTTGTGGACCGAATGAGAAAAAAACTTCTGCCGGATTCTTCGGACCTGCCGTCCGCTAAATCCGAATACAAGGCGGCAGAACGGAAAAACCTTCTGATCGGCGGGCTGGTCTGCGGAGTTCTGATGTTTATCAGTTCTGCTTTTCAGCAGGTTGGTCTCCAGTATACGACTGCCGGAAAATCCGGTTTCATCACGGCCCTCTATATTGTCCTCGTCGCAATCTTTGGTCTCTTCTTCGGAAGGAAACCCAGCAAATCTATAATCCTTGCTATCTTTCTTGCCGTGATCGGTCTGTACCTTCTCTGTATAAAAGAAGGTTTTTCCATCAATAAGGGCGATATCATTACCCTCGGCTGTTCGGTCGGATTTTCTTTTCATATCCTGGCTGTGGACTATTTTTCCCCAAAGGTTGACGGTATTAAGCTGTCCTGTATCCAGTTCGCTGTTGCAGGCCTCATCTCCCTGATCCCGGCTTTTCTCTTCGAGACCCCCGCAGTCAGTCAGATTTGGAATGCCGGTTTTCAGATTTTTTACCTGGGCGTCTTCTCTTCCGGAGTTGCCTACACCTTCCAGATCGTCGGTCAAAAAGGAATGAATCCAACCATAGCCAGCCTGATCCTCAGCCTGGAATCTGTAATATCTGCACTTTCCGGCTGGATCAT
Organism: Eubacterium sp.; assembly: GCA_036308545.1. Taxonomy (GTDB): domain Bacteria; phylum Bacillota; class Clostridia; order Lachnospirales; family Lachnospiraceae; genus Bilifractor. The sequence goes on from JAXJVN010000027.1 coordinate 20,502, forward strand.
CCTGGGAGACGCTTTATCTCTTAAGGAAATAGCAGGCTGCCTTCTCATGTTCAGCGCCATCATCATCGCCCAGTTTCCGGAAAAAAAGAAATAAAAAAAAGAAGAGACTGCCGCTCACACTGCAATACGTGTTCCAAGCGACAGCCTCCTTTTAGTTTTCATCCTCATCCATCCTGCTGAGCACCAGCTCATATCCGTCGCTTCCGTAAGTCAGGCAGCGGTTCACACGGCTGATCGTCGCGGTAGATGCGCCGGTCTTTTTTGAAATTTCCTGATACGTCTCTTTTGCCCGGAGCATCTTCGCGACTTCAAATCTCTGCGAAATTGATTTTATTTCGTTTATCGTACATGCATCCTCAAAGAAGGTGTAGCATTCTTCTACCGTTTTTAATTTAAGGATTCCTTCGAATAACTGCGTTACTTCTTCATTATGCATATCTTTGCTCATGGCTTTTGAAATCTCCTTCCGGAGGCAGTTTTTTTTAATTTTTTCCTCTTATAGCGTCTTTTCTAGTTTATCACTCTAAAGCGTTAATAGCAAGTGAAGTAATTTTTTTCAAAATATAAATCAGCTTCCTGGATGTCCAGGTCCATCCGGGTTTTCAATTCCTCCAGAGAACCGAATTTTTTCTCCGGTCTGGTCCATCTGAGCAGTTCTACTCTTGCCTCCTGTCCGTACAGATCCAGGTTGCAGTCAAAAAGATAAGTTTCGATTCCCATCCCGTTTCCGTGGACGGTAGGCTTGACGCCGATATTGGATACGCCCTGATAGGTTTTTCCCGCAACGTGCGTTCTGGAAATATAAACGCCCCTGGGCGGGAGAAGCTTTTCGTCATCCGGAACCTGGTTGATGGTCGGAAAGCCGAGCGAATGGCCCAGATGTCTGCCGTGAACAATCTCACCGCTGATATAGTAAGGGCCCCCCAGAAGTTCTGTGACTTCTTCCATCCTGCCTTCTTCAAGAAGGCTTCGGATCCGGCTGCTGCTTATGACGTCCCCGAGCTTTCTAACCTTTGGAATGATCTCGACCGTGAAGCCGTATTTTTTCCCAAGCTCTTTCAGAATCTCAGGAGTACCGCTGCGGTCTTTCGCAAAACGGAAATCTGTTCCTACCGCTGCAGCTTTCATATGCAGCCTGCTGACACAGATATCTCTTACAAAAGTCTCTGCATTCATGGTCCTGATTTTTTCTGTAAAGGGGCATTCCACAAGGATATCCATACCCAGATCGCGCATCAGCTGTTCCCTTTCCGTATTGGTCATGAGCATCTTGCGCCTGCGCTCTCCCATCCGGATTTCCGGAGAAATGTCAAACGTAAAGACCAGGGCCTTTCCCTGATGCTCCCTCGCTTTTTCGCGGATATGGTCAATCAGCAGGCGATGGCCCAGATGTACGCCGTCGAACTTGCCAAAGGTCACTGCGGAAGCTCCATCCAATCTGTAATTTTCAATCTCTCTGATATATTCCAACTCTGCAGCTCCTTGCAGAAATCACCTCTGCTTTTTTCCGGAAAATGGTCCGTTCTCCCTTTTTTTGCAAAGGTCCGTTTTCCCTGCCCCTTTACAAAGATACGCTTAAGGGGCATAGAACATTTTTTCCGGTTTATACACGGATTCTGTTTTTTTATAAATGCCGATGAACTTCCCCCGGGAATCATAAACTCTGAGACGTTCCGCCGACTCCTTCAGCTGAAGAAAGCTGCCATTGTGGACTATTTTGTCCTCTTCCTGCCGGCAGTGATATTCCGTGAGGTCCTTGAAAAAATGGTCGACGCCCTCTAAAAACTGTTCCAGCCTGCCTTCTTCCACGACCTTTTCCAGTTCCGACAGTCTCAATGCCTGATCTTTTTTATAATCGCCAACCGCCGTACGGACCAGATGGGTCATACAGGCTCCGCAGCCCAGCTTTTGCCCTAAATCGTGGATCAGCGTCCTGATATAGGTTCCTTTGGAACAGGTTACCTCTATCTCAGCCCGGGGCAGGTCAAGATTTACAATCTGTATAGAATAGAACGTAACCGGCCGCGCCTTCCGTTCGACCGTCACGCCTTGTCTGGCAAGCTCATAGAGCCGCCTGCCGTCTACTTTTAAAGCGGATACCATAGGAGGGATCTGAAGCTGGTCCCCTTCAAATCCGGACAGCGCAAGGCGGAATGCCTCTTCTGTCACATAAGACGGATCTTTTGTTTCCAGGACCTGTCCGGAAGCGTCCTGGGTATCCGTCGTAATGCCCAGCTTCAGTTCTGCACGGTAGGTCTTCTTCCGGTCTGTCAGGTATTCTACGATTTTTGTCGCTCTTCCCAGACAGATTGGCAGCACACCCTCTGCATCCGGATCCAGCGTCCCGGTGTGGCCGCACTTTTTTTCTCCGACAATCCGCCGAACCCGGGACACCACCTGAAAGGAGGTCATCCCGGGCTCTTTGTAAATATTCAGGATTCCATTGATCATGCAGGGTACCCCAGTTCCGGAGCAATAATCTTGGTAAGGTTATTGACAACATCGTAGAAGGATCCGGTCATCGTTGCGCCTGCCGCTCTGGCATGTCCGCCTCCTCCGAAGGCTACCGCTGCCCTGCTGACGTCGACCTTCTCTTTTGACCTGAGGCTTACCTTCCAAACGGATGGCTGCGTCTCATATAGGAAGATCGCGACTTCCACGCCCTCCGTATTTCTGAGCTGGCTTACGATGCCATCCATATCTTTCGACGTCACGCCATAGAAATTCATGATTTTACCCGGCATAGCTCCGACGATGATCTGCCCGTCGCAAAGCAGGATGCTCTCCATGATAGCCCTTCCCATAATCTGGTTCTGGACATAGGTCTTCTGGCAGAATGTTACGTCGACAATGTCAGAAAAAGGAATCCCTTTTTCCATCAGTCCGGCTGCAGTGCGCATGGTTTCCGGCGACGTGCAGGAATACTGGAAAATTCCGGTATCATGTACGATGCCCATATAGAGCGCCTCAGCGCAGCTTTCTGAAATTTTATCCGGATCCAGGAAATAATAAAGCGCCTCACTGGTCGAACTCATATCCGGATAGTTGAACAGCCAGGTATAGTCGCCCTTGTTTGTCTTGTGGTGGTCAATGCAAAGCGTGTTCGCGGCTTTGTCAACCAGAGGCTCTGCGACGCCGATCCTGTCCCGGCTGCTGATGTCCAGAAGGATCAGAAGATCATATTCTGCTTCCGGATCAAGCGTATCTCTGGAATCTTTCAGGTCCTTCAGATAAAAAAACTTCTCATCCGGTCTCTGCAGATAAGGATCCGCCATAATGTCCGGATAATTGTCTCTGAGATAACGATAGCATCCCATGACAGAGCCGACAGCATCACCATCCGGGTTAACATGCGCCGCAATGGCTGCCCGCTTGACTCCTTTCAGGAACCGGTCAATTTTCGCCATCCTGCCTTCCTTCCTCTTCATCATTTGAAGTTTTTCCGGCGTACGCTGCAGCTTTCTCCTCATCCTGCTTTTTTACCTTATCGATGATCTCAGACATTCTGACTCCATACTCTATGGACTCGTCCAGCTTGAAATGCAGGTAAGGCGTGTTGCGGAGATTGAGGCTGTGCGCGAGTTCGCGGCGAATAAAGCCTTCGCCGCGTTCAAGCGCGTCAATGGTTTCCTTTTTTTCCTCTTCGGATCCCAGGACGCTGATGAAAATCCTGCACTCCTTGAGATCCGTGGAAACCTCCGCTCCGGTTACAGACGTAACGACTGCAATCCTGGGATCTTTCATCTCGGTCCGTATGATGCGGCTTACTTCTTCTACGATTGCCGCGTTCACACGGGAATATTTCACACTGTTTTTTCTCATGTTCTCGGTACCTCAACCATGATGGCTGCCTCTACGCGGTCTCCCTCCTGAAGCTCATTGAAGCCATCGATGACAAGTCCGCATTCATAGCCTGCCTTGACCTCTTTCGCGTCATCCTTGAAGCGCTTAAGAGATGCCAGATTGCCTTCGAACAGCTGCTTGTCATTACGATATACTCTGACCTTGCAGCCTCTCTGAACAGAACCGTCAAGCACATAAGATCCGGCAATCGTTCCGACACCGGATGCCTTGAAGAGCTGTCTGACTTCGGCATGACCGATGATCTTCTCTTCGTAAATCGGCTCCAGCATGCCTTTCATTGCTGCCTCGATATCGTCGATTGCCTGATAGATAACCCGGTAAAGTCTTACGTCGACCTTTTCCTGGTCTGCCAGTGCCTTCGCCGGTGCGTCCGGACGGACATTAAAGCCGATGACAATGGCATTGGAAGCAGCAGCAAGTGTAATATCGGATTCGTTAATCGCGCCGACGCCGCCGTGGATTACTCTTACATGAACTTCGTCGTTGGAAAGTTTTTCCAATGCCTGGCGAAGCGCTTCAACAGAGCCCTGAACGTCTGCCTTGACGATCAGCTCCAGTTCCTTAAGGTTTCCTGTCTGGATCTGGCTGAACAGATCATCCAGGGACATTCTGGATTTGGTTTCTTCGATCAGTTTGTTCTTCTCTTCTGTTACGAAGGTTGCGGCAAAGTTCTTGGCATCCCTGTCTGTATCTGTTGCGACAAGGACTTCTCCGGCTGACGGAACATCGGAAAGTCCTAATACTTCGACCGGAGTGGATGGTCCGGCTGCCTTTACGCGCCTGGAATTTTCATCCATCATGGCCCTGACTTTTCCTGAACATGCGCCGCATGCGATATAATCACCGACATGCAGGGTACCCTTCTGGACCAGGACATTGGCAACCGGGCCCTTGCCCTTATCCAGCTTAGCCTCAAGAACAAGGCCTCTGGCATTTCGGTTCGGATTCGCCTTCAGTTCCATAACGTCTGCAGTCAGCAGGATCATCTCCAGGAGGTTATCAATTCCTTCATGCGTCTTTGCGGATACCGGGCAGAAAATCGTCTGGCCGCCCCAGTCTTCGGCGACGAGGCCGTATTCCGTAAGCTCCTGTTTTACACGCTCCACATTGGCGCTCGGCTTATCAATTTTGTTGACCGCAACGATAATTTCAACACCTGCAGCCTTGGCATGGTTGATGGCTTCAACCGTCTGAGGCATTACGCCGTCGTCTGCAGCAACGACCAGCACTGCGATATCGGTAGAGTTTGCGCCGCGCATACGCATTGCAGTGAAAGCCTCGTGTCCCGGCGTATCAAGGAAGGTAATCTTACGGTCATCAATATTGACGACATATGCGCCGATATTCTGCGTGATGCCGCCTGCTTCACGGTCCGTAACCCTGGAATGACGGATGGCATCCAGAAGAGACGTCTTGCCATGATCGACATGACCCATTACGCATACAACAGGCGGACGCGGAATAAGATCTTTTTCATCCTCTTCGTCTTCCTTGAGCAGTTCTTCAATGACGTCGACCTGCTCTTCCTTATTGGCAACGATGTCGTAATCCATCGCGATAGCCTCCGCCTCGTCGAAGGAAATTTCCTGGTTCATGGTCATCATCTTTCCATCCATAAAGAGTTTCTTGATGATGACAGCCGGGGACATCTTCATCGCCTCTGCCAGTTCCTTAATGGTCAGTTTTTCAGGAATCTTGATTTCCGTAATAACCTCTTTCTTTTCTTCTTTGGGTTTATTTACAGGCTTTCTGAGTGCCTTAGGCAGAAGCTCATCCTGCGTATGACGGCCTCTTCCGCCCTGGTTTCTTCCATCGCCTGCGTACTTACTGTCACGATCTTTTCCGGACTTGTTTCTGTCCTTATCTTTTCCGTAGCTGCGGTCCCTGCCTTTCGATTCAGGTGAGTCCATCGCAGCCGCGCCGCGCGCAAATCTGCCTTTTCCGCCTTCCGGTCTCTTGCCTTCCTGGTTTCCGGAACGATCTCTCTCGCCCGGTCTGCCGCCTCTTTTGTTCCTGTCTCCCTGATTTCCATCAGCGGGTTTTCTGCCATCTCTTGCCGGACGGCCGTCGCGGGCAGGCTTCCGATTATCCGTTTTCTGACTCGGACGGCCTTTTTTCTCTTCGTCCGCTTTCCCTGCTGTTTCAGTCTGGCGGGCAGCCTGTGCGGCTTTTGCAGCTTCTGCTGCTTCCTCTGCTGCCTTTGCGGCTTCTTCCGCTGCTTTTCTTGCAGCTTCTTCCGCCTCTTTCCTGGCGGCCTCTTCCGCAGCAGCCTTTGCCGCTGCCTCCGCAGCTTCCGCCGCTTTTCTTGCTTCTTCTGCCGCCTGGGCTTTCTTCTGGCTTTCCTCATGCAGAAGCTGTGCCTGCTGTGCAGCCGTAGGACGGCTCATGATATCCTGGTCACGCACGACCGGATGCGGTCTCGGAACCTTTACCAGCGGCGTACGCTGGACCGGCTTCTCATTTCTGCCTTTTCCGTCTCCTGTACGAAAATCTCTTCCAGGCTGGTTTCCTTTTCCGCCTCGGTTCCCTCTGTCATTGCGGAAATCTCTTCCTGTCTGTCCATCGCGTCCGCCGCGGGCACCGCCCTGAGCTCTGCGGTCTCCATCCGGACGTCTGTCTCTTCCGCCGGCCTGTCCGCCTCTTCCTCCTCTGCGTCCGTCCGCACCGGATACATTCTGCGGATGAAAAACAGCCAGGAGTTTTCTCTTCTTCTTAACCGGCTCTTCCTTTTTCACGCTTTCTTCAGCAGATGCTTCCGCTTTCTTTTCCGCTGCTGCAGGAACTTCGGTCTTCTTTTCTCCCTCAGCAGGTGCTTCCGCCTTCTTTTCTGCCGCTGCGGGGGCTTCTGCTTTCTTTACTGCCTCTGCGGGGGCTTCTGCTTTCTTTCCGAATCTGCCGCGGACTTTTGCTGCTTCTTCCTCTTCCAGAGAGCTTGCCGGCTTCTTGTCTTTTATGCCGTTCTGCTCCAGAAACTCAATGATCACTTTACTTTCTATATTTAATTCTTTTGCTAATTCGTGTATTCTCATTTTTCCCAAAATACAGTCGCCTGCCTTTCTCTTTATAAACGCGAGCTCAAGCCTTGCCTTCTGTCTTTTTTTCGATCAGTCCCCGGACTGCTTCCGCAAGAGCCCTGTCTGTAATCGCAAGTACCGACCTCTCTCCAAGTCCCACGCATCTGCCAAGTTCCTCCTTTGGCAAAAACGTGTATACCGGAATATGCCTGTAGGAAGCTTTATCTCGGAATTTCTTCTGCGTATTTTCGGAAGCGTCTTCCGAGAGGATGACAAGAGCGGCAGCGCCTTCTTTCAATGCTTTTTCCGCCGAAAATTCACCGGCAGCGACCTTGCCTGCCTTTCTTGCAATTCCAATCATGGATGCCGCTCTGGTTTTATCCAAGATTCTTCATCTCCTCTTCCAGCCTATCAAATACTTCTGCGCTGATCGTACTTTGCAGGGATCTTTCCAGTCCTCTGGATTTCCTTGCCTTTGCAAGGCATTCGCTTTTCGGACAAAGATAAGCGCCCCTGCCGTTTGCCCTTCCGGTCAGATCAAGTTCGACATTTCCTTCCGGCGTACGAACGATCCGGATCAGTTCTTTCTTTTCCTTGCTCTCCCTGCACCCAACGCAGGTACGCATGGGGACTTTTTTCCCTGCTTTCAATGCTGCCTCCGTCTGTCTCTGCAAAGCTTTGCTTCGCTTATGCTCATCCGCTTAAAGACTGTTTATATCAAAAACATTTTCTTTATTCTTCTGTTTCTTCCTCCGGCAGATCCTCATACGGGCTATCCGCCGTCTCGTCATCTTCGAAGTCACCTTCTTCTCCTTCTTCGCCGTAGATTTCATCGAAGATGCCTTCTTCTCTTGCCTGGCTCTCACTCTTGATATCAATGCGGAACTGGGTCAGATGAGCGGCAAGCCGGGCATTCTGACCTTCCTTGCCGATTGCCAGCGACAGCTGATAATCCGGAACGACAACCAGTGCGCTCCTGTCATCCGGATCGGCCAGAACAGAAATAACCTTGGCAGGCGACAGAGCATTCTCGATCAGGTAAGCCTGGTTCTCATCCCAGTTGATAATATCAACTTTTTCACCGTCAAGTTCATTGACGATTGCATTGACACGGCTGCCATTTACACCAACGCAGGCTCCCACCGCGTCGACGTCAGGATCTTTGCTCCATACGGCTATCTTGGTACGGGATCCGGCTTCTCTGGCAATTGCCTTAATCTCGATGATTCCTTCACGAATCTCCGCAACTTCTTCCTCAAACAGTCTCTTTACCAGTTCCGGATGAGTACGGGAAAGAAGGATCCTGGGACCTCTGGAAGTATCCTTTACTTCCAGAACATAGACCTTGACCCTTTCATTGGGACGGAAATGCTCACCTTTAACCATTTCATTCTCATTGAGGATTCCATCCACATGGCCAAGATTGATGCTGACGTTTTTGCCAATATAGCGCTGCACAATACCGGTGATGATCTGGTGCTCTTTCTCATAATATTCTTCATAGAGGGCTTTACGCTCTTCCTCGCGGATTTTCTGAAGAATGACATTTTTTGCGTTCTGTGCCGCTATTCTTCCGAAGTTCTTGGATTCAATCTCAACGTTGACGACATCGCCGATTTTATAGGTGGAATCCTTGACCAGCGCATCGGCAAGGCTGATTTCAGTCGCCTTGTCTTCGACCTTCTCAACAACCTTTCTTGCGGCAAGGATATGATAATCGGCAGTTTCCGGATCCATTGTGACGGTGATGTTCTCAGATTTTCCAAAATGGTTCTTGCATGCCTGGATCAGGGACTGCTCAATTGCGTCAATCAGGACTTCTTTCTTAATGTCCTTCTCTTTTTCCAAAATGTTAATCGCCTCAAGTAACTCTGTATTCATCTTTTTTTCATATCCTCCTTATTGATGCAGGTAAATGTTTTCTGTATCGGATGATTACCAGTCAAATGCCATACGAATGAGGGAAATGTCTTTTCTGTTAATCGTCATTTCCTCTTCTTCATCGTCCGGAATAATGGTTACGTCTGTCTCTGTGAAGCTTTCCAGTTCACCAATCCATTCCCTTTCATGGCGGATCGGCTTAAAGGTATGGATTTCTACTCTCTGACCAAGCGCACGCTTGAAGTCCTTTTCCTTCTTCAATGGTCTTCCAAGGCCCGGAGAACTGACTTCCAGTACATAGGAGTCCTCAATAAAATCTTCCCGGTCCAGCAAGGGTTCCAGAAGCTTGCTGACGTCTTCGCAATCATCGACGGTAACGCCGCCCTCTTTGTCGATGTAAGCCCTCAGGTACCAGGTACCTGCCTCTTTGACGTACTCGACGTCTACGATTTCCATCCCCAGGCGATCAGTGATCGGCCGGAGGAGTGCTTCGGTTTTTTCTTCGTAATCGGTACTTCTGCTCTTTGCCATGGATCTCCTTTTGTCGCGCCCTCGCTTGCAGCCGGACTTTTTTACATGTATAAGTCCTACGCATGGCTCC
>JAXJVN010000028.1:0-51413 GCA_036308545.1 Eubacterium sp.
CCCTTATGTACCGTTGCGAAGGCGAAAAAGCGGGAGCGCCCCCATTAGGGCAATGCTCTAAATCCTGCTCATTATCGCTTCGATAAACTCACAATTATCGATCCCACTTATCGCACAGCGAATTGATCTGGTCGGTGAATTTTGCCAGATCTTTGTTGGCTCCGCCTTCATTGTGGCGGATAACGGTAAGCAGTCTCTGACCGGCGGCAAGAAGCCTTTCAAATACCGTATTCTTTCCGGATTTTGCTTTTGACCCGGTTTGTGCCGCTGCTTCCGCCTTGACAATTCTTATGCCCTTGGTTTCTTCCAGGAAGGCATTGGCCGCCAGATCGAAGACGGTTCCTGAATAGGGTGCATAGGATTCATATCCCAGTTCTTCTTTCAGGCGCGCTGCAAAAACATCTGTGACCGTATCCTCTCCGTGGCAGACAAATACTCTTGCCGGCGGATTTTCCTTAAAAGATGCTGCCCACTTCATGAGGCCTTCGTTATCCGCATGTCCGGAAACGCCGGGCAGCACCTTGACTTCTGCTTTAACCGCAATTTCCTCTCCGAAAAGCTTAATCTTATCTGCACCGTCTACCAGTGCGCGTCCCGGTGTACCGACTGACTGATATCCCACAAAGAGGATTGTAGATTCCGGTCTCCAGAGGTTATGCTTCAGATGGTGCTTTACACGTCCTGCATCGCACATGCCGCTGGCGGAAATGATGATTTTGGGTTCTTCGTCAAAATTGATCGCTTTGGATTCGTCAGCTGTTACAGAAGTTCTGAGTCCCGGGAACTGGATCGGATTGACGCCACTCATGACCAGTTCTCTGGCCTCTTCATCGAAGCAGTCCAGATCATGTTCATGGAAAACCGTAGTTGCTTCTATCGCAAGCGGACTATCTACATAGACCGGAAAGTTTCCATGACCGGTCACCAGATTCTCCTGCTTGATCTGGCGGATGAAGTAAAGCATTTCCTGGGTACGTCCCACCGCAAAGGAAGGAATAACCAGATTGCCGCCGCGGTCCAATGTTTTTTGGATCGTATCTGCCAGGTCATGAATATAATCCGGTCTGGGTCCATGGCTTCGGTCTCCGTAGGTCGATTCCATAACGACGTAATCTGCAGAAGTCAGATACTCAGGGTCCCGCAGGATCGGCTGATTCAAATTGCCGATGTCTCCCGAGAATATGATTTTTTTCTCAATCCCATCTTCCTTCAGCCAGATTTCAATACTGGCAGATCCTAAGAGATGGCCTGCATCCACAAAGTTTACAGTAATCCCGTCAGCCGGATGGAAGCGGGTCTGGTAAGGCTGTCCGGTCATAAGCTCAATCACGCCCAAGGCGTCCTTCATAGTATAGGGTGGAACGTATTCCGGTTTTCCTGCTCTTTTCCCTTTCCGGTTGCGCCATTCCGCCTCGAACTCCTGGATATGGGCGCTGTCACGGAGCATGATATCCGAAAGGTCCGCTGTTGCCTCCGTTGTATAGACCGGTCCCCGGAAACCTTTCGCGTACAGAAGCGGAAGATTGCCGGAGTGATCGATATGCGCATGCGTCAGCAGTACAAAGTCAATCTGGGATTCCGGAACAGGAATAGGAATATTTTCATATAGATTTTTTCCCTGTTCCATGCCGCAGTCGACCAGGAATTTTTTTCCGCATGCCTCTATCAGATAACAGCTGCCTGTTACCTCGTGATCCGCTCCAATAAAAGTAAGTTTCATGATAAGTCTCCCATCTCCGTCCCGGAAAAAAGTCCTTACCGCCGTCAGTAATTAGCGGAAAATAAAGGGTTCTACAGATTATTATATTCACCAAACTGCTTTCATTCAAGAAGATGACAGAACAGTCTGCATCGTTATGTAAATTTGCAAATTTAGGAAAAGAAACCCACCAACGATAGTTCGACGACGGGTTACTTTTAGCTTTTGAAATTATGATGCGTTTTGCTCTTCTTGGCTTTTCAGTTCAGCAATGGCTTCACGCATCATTTTCCTGGTCCTTTCCGGGGACATATCTCCATTATTGTCTCTAGCTTCCCTTGCAATTTTTGCAAAAGGATTACGTACTGCCTTTGAAAAATCGATACTTTCATTTTCTTCAAAAACTGTATTCATATTCTTCTCCTTTTCGCATTATATTGTGCAATCTCATTAGGGTTCGCTTTACGTGCGGTAATAATTCTGATTCGTTCACACTCTTTATAGCAATGGCAAACAATTAAAATCCTTTGTTTTGAACTATTACCTATAGCATTCCATCTTTCCTCATCTGAATCCGAATGCTCTTCATCCGGAATGAGAAGCGTATCATCATTCGCAAAAATTTCCGCTGCTTCGCTAAAAGAAACTCCGTGAACTCGTTTGGTACGCTGTTCCTTCCACGTGTCCCATTCAAATAGAATTCCGTTAATGGTAATACGGAAATTTTTGTTTCGCTCCAACGCATCCGGATTATTTTTGAAAGCATTAGCCTTTACTCTGAATTTTCTCATTGAATGTTTTCCTTTATTTTAGCATGCTCTTAAACTAATTGCTATTCTCACATATTGTTCTAGGTACCCTATAGAGGTGGTTGTCGCCGGCTTTCCATTCTCCATCGACCTTCAGCTCGGTATCGAACCAGACAATATTTGCGTCTTTTGAAGTGATATGGCCGTTTTTTAAAAGTCAGGCCTGCCGCCCGGCAAAATCTTATTCAGGCAAAGTGCTCTTATTTATCGCACTTCATACATTCAACTGTTTTATACATTCTTAATACACTGTGCTGTAGGGAATATGCTAAGATAGTCTGAGATCCAGGCAACATGTAAAAATCGTGTAAGTTTAAAATAATTGGTCCATCTTGAAAAGTTAAAAGATGTATAAGGAACAGAATATGAAGCACATCGTACTTACAGGCGGCGGTACTGCCGGACATGTCAATCCCAACCTTGCTCTGATCCCTTCTCTGCAGGAAGCAGGCTACAAGATTTCATACATTGGTTCTTATAATGGCATTGAAAAGCAGCTGATCGAAGCTGCCGGGATTCCTTATTATGGAATCGCAACCGGAAAACTGCGCCGCTATATCGACCCCAAGAATCTTTCGGACCCATTCCGCGTGATCAAGGGAATCCACGAAGCAAAGGTACTGATGAAAAAGCTAAAGCCGGATCTTGTTTTTTCCAAGGGCGGCTTCGTAGCCGTACCGGTTGTTCTCGCAGCGAAAAGCTGCAAGATTCCGGTTATTATTCATGAATCTGATATGACACCCGGTCTGGCAAATAAAATCTGCATTCCGTCCGCTGTCAAGGTATGCTGTAATTTCCCGGAAACCCTTTCTGCTCTTCCAAAAGAAAAAGCAGTTCTGACCGGAACCCCGATCCGGCCGCAATTGAAGAGCGGCGACGCGCAGCGCGGGCTGGAGTTCTGCCATTTCCACGATGACCAGCCTGTCATCCTGGTAATGGGCGGAAGCCTTGGAGCAGTCGCGATCAACGACTGTGTACGCAAAGCTTTGCCGGAGCTGCTGAAGCGCTATCAGGTCGTACATCTGTGCGGAAAAGGAAATCTGGATAAATCTCTGGAAAATATGGACGGATACGTCCAGTTTGAATATATCGATAAAGCTCTGCCGGACCTCTTTGCCATGTCTTCCATGGTCATTTCCAGAGCAGGTGCCAATGCGATCTGTGAAATTGTCTCCCTTTCAAAGCCCAATCTGCTGATTCCGCTTTCCGCTGCTGCCAGCCGCGGTGACCAAATCCTCAACGCCAGGTCCTTTGAAAAACAGGGTTACAGCTTGGTCCTCGAGGAAGAGCAGATGACTGTAGAAACGCTGCTCAAGAACATAGACCGTCTCTATGAAAAACAGATATCCTATATCCATGCCATGCAGTCCAGCAGCCATACGGATTCTGTCAAGGTTATTACCGATCTGATAAAAAAATACACAAAGTAACTGTAAGAAAAAACGCCGGGTGTGCCAGCAGAAGCTGACACGCCCGGCATTTTTTACGTCTTTTCAGAAATAGACTGATTTTTCTTGCGCATTTTTACTTGCGCAGGTCTTCCGTGAGTTTCAGGATTCTATCGCGTGTCTCATCTGTCAGCCTGCCCGGTTTCCAGGTCACGCCGACCCCATCTCCATTGTGGCGGGGAATCAGATGCATATGGAAATGAAAAACGGTCTGTCCTGCAGATTCACCGTTATTCTGCACGATATTATAACCGTCGCAGGGCAGGGCATCTTTGAGGAAAGATACGACCTTCTTTGCTGTGATCATAGCCTTCCCTGCCAGTTCATCCGGCATTTCATAAATATTTGCGTAATGCTTTTTGGGAATGACCAGAGCATGACCGTCTGCTGCCGGACCCAAGTCCAGAATAACCCGAAAATCATCATCCTCGTAAATCGTGGCGGAGGGGATCTCTCCGTTTGCAATCTTGCAGAAAATACAATCGTCCATCTTTGCTGCCTGCCTTTCTTTCCTTTCTTCTGAGCGTTCTTTTTTCTGTCCGGTCAAACACCCGGCTTGTTCGGGTACTTCTCCGGTTCGGGTACTCCTCCTGCAGAGATGCCCGGCTCATTCAAGTTCTTCTCCCGATCAAATGCCTGACTCGTTCAGATACTTCTCCTGTTCAGGAGTCAGAACATCAATTTCCTTGCCCAGGAACCGCAGTTTCTTCTCTGCGACTTCCAGGTCGACTTCTTCCGGTACGTCGATTAGCATGGAATCCAGCTGTCCCTGATGCTCCACCAGATATTTTGCACTAAGTGCCTGGATAGCGAAGCTCATGTCCATAATCTCTGCCGGATGTCCGTCCCCGCATGCCAGGTTTACCAGTCTGCCCTCTCCGAGGACATAGACCCAATTGCCGCCGGGCAGCTTGTAACCCATGATATTATTGCGCATTTCAGCAGACTCCACTGCAATTTCGCGCAGCCTGGCCACGTCAATTTCACAGTCAAAGTGTCCGGCGTTGCAGAGGATCGCTCCATCCTTCATCTGCATGAAGTCTTCTTCATCGATGACCTTATCGCATCCGGTAACCGTAACAAAGAAGTCGCCCGCTTCCGCTGCTTTTTTCATCGGCATTACGTCAAAGCCATCCATGACCGCTTCAATAGCTTTAACAGGATTAATCTCTGTAACAATGACCCTTGCGCCGAGCCCTTTGGCACGCATGGCAACACCTTTCCCGCACCATCCGTATCCAGCAACCACGACAATCTTTCCGGCAACAACCAGGTTTGTCGTCCTGTTGATTCCGTCCCAGACAGACTGACCCGTGCCGTAACGGTTATCAAAGAAGTGCTTCATCATGGCATTATTGACGCGGACCATGGGGAAGCGAAGTTTTCCTTCCCGGTTCATAGCCTCCAGACGGATGATGCCTGTGGTTGTTTCTTCACATCCTCCGATTACGTCCGGAATCAGGTCGGTCAGTTCTGTGTGCATCATGTGGACCAGATCCCCGCCGTCATCAATAATAATGTTTGGTCCCGGCTCCAGGACCGCACGGATATGGCTGTTATATTCTTCCGGCGTGCTGCCATGCCAAGCGTGAACTTCCAGTCCTTCGTGAACCAGAGCTGCCGCCACGTCATCCTGGGTAGAAAGCGGATTAGAACCGGTTACATACATCTCTGCGCCTCCTGCCGCAAGAGTCAGGCAGAGGTATGCCGTTTTTGCCTCAAGGTGAACGGACAGGGCAATCTTCTTGCCCGCAAAAGGTTTGGTCTCACTGAATTCCTGATAAAGCATCGTTAAAAGCGGACAGTTTCTCCTGACCCATTCAATCTTACGCAGTCCTGATTCATACAGGTTGATGTCTCTGATTTCACTTGCCATATACTTTTTCTCTCCTGATTTTTTCAGATCATTAAATGACCATACAACTTTTTAAAAACGCATACCCCGCCAAATGCCGGAGGCACGCTGCTGCTTTTCATAATGAATCGTGCATCAGCAGGTAGCGGTTAAAGTCCGAGGCGTTCAACCATCCTGCGGATTTCAAAATAAACTCTTTCCTGATCGATGGTCAGAAGCTCACGGTCCTTCATGACAATCTGTCCGTTAATAAGGACGGTCTCCACCTCGGAACCCTGCGCACTGTAGCAAAGCGCGGCAATCAGGTTGTTATTGGGCATCAGGGATGGTGCGTTAAGATCCAGGATTGCAAGATCCGCTTTCTTTCCTGCCGCAATCACGCCGCTGTTGATGCCAAGTGCCCTGGCTCCGTTAACGGTTGCCGCCCGGAAGGTCTCTTCTGCAGAAACACACTGGGGCGACTTGTGGGTGCCCTTATGGATCAGGGCAAGATGACTCATCTCACGGAACATATTCTGAGAATTATTGCTGGCTGCGCCGTCCGTGCCGAGCGCTACGTTAACGCCGGCCTCCATCATTTCCGGAACCGGAGCAAACCCGTTGCCCAGCTTCATATTGGAAGCAGGATTTGTAACAACGCTTACATGATTTTCAGCCAGAATGCGGATATCCTTTTCGTTTACCTGTACGCAATGCGCGGCGACGCACGGAACGGTAAAAACGCCATTCTTTTCAGCATATTCAATCGGTGTACAGTTATATTTGTCCCGGACATATCCCGTCTCAAAAAGAGATTCCGCAAGGTGGATATGGATGCCGATGTTTTTCTCTTTTGCCACATCCACGCACATCTTCAGATTTTCCGGTCCGCATGTATAAGGTGCATGCGGTCCCAGGAAAAAAGTCAGGCGATCGCAATCCCTTCCGTCTTCCATCTCCTCAAGCGCTTCCAGAAGCCTGCGGTCATTCTTGTCGTAAGCATCCCCTACCAGCCCGCGGCAGATGCTTGCCCGCATGCCGGATTCTTCTACAGCTCTGGTCGTCATGTGGATGTTCATCTGCTGGTCGTTGAAGGCTGTGGTCCCGGAACGGATCATCTCAATCTGCCCTAAAAGGGAGCTCCAGTAGGCATCCTCGTTTGTCATGCCGTTGTCTTCTACATGGTTGACTTTTGCCAGCCAGTCTGCGAACGGATAATCATCCGCATAATTTCTCATCATGGACATATAAGTATGAGTGTGTCCATTAATCAGGCCCGGAATGACCAGGCGGTCTTTTCCGTTTATCTCTGTATCGGTTCTGAAATTTTCCGGCTTCTGATCGAGGGAAACAATCTCTTCTCCCTCGATGTAAATGGTATGCTTTTCAACCTTGTCCGTTTCTCCGGCAGGTACAATTGCCAGCGCATCACGAATTACTATTCCCATTTCTTTAATCTGATTCCATTTCTGTTTGTCTGACCGATACCCTTAATAATAAGATCCTTACTTATTATCCAATATACCGGCATCCTACTTTTGGCATTCATGTTCCATTATAGGGAAAAACAAGACTCAATTTCAAGCTATATGAAAAACAAAGCACTGATCCGCAAAACAGATACGGTCTCCGTCTGCAAGGCTGCAATTCTCTCCGGGCTGAAGCATGCGGTCATTCACAAGCGTACCATTGCGTGAATTCAAATCAGAAATCTCCCATTCTCCATTCCGGCAGCAAAGCTTTGCATGAAGGCGGCTCACTGCTTTTCCTTCTATCACAAGATCTGCTGCTGACGAGCTTTTTCCAAGCAGATAAAACCTGCGTTCCAGAATAATCTTCTTTCCACTGCCTTTTTCAGGAACCATATAGGCATTCTCTTTATGCCCTTTTTCCTGATAATTCTCCAGAAGCACCGTTTCACCGTCTTCCCGGAATTCATCCGGTCCGCAGATTTCCCCTTGCATGCTGCCTGTCTGTTCCGGATCCTGTCTTTCACTTCCCGGTTCCTGACAGATTTCATAACCGCGATTCTGTCTTAAGCTATCATCCTGGTTATGTCTTATTTCATAACCCGTACTATCGCTATCTTGTTTCTTCCTTTCTTCTGTATGCTCTGTTTCATGACTTTCCTCTGCTTTCCTGCTTTTGACGTCTATTAACAGCCCTCCAGCTGCCAGGGCGAGAGCAATCCCTGTTCCGGGGATGATAGCTCCCATCCAGAATGCAAAAAGCAGGATTGCTGCAGAAAGCAGGAATGGGATGAATCTCAGATAACTTCTGTTCCTGCTCTTCCTCTCTCTCTCCGGATTCCCTTCTTTCGGAAGGAATGGTGTTTCATACAGAGAAAAAAGCGTCCCGACGCTGCCGTCATTTCTCTCACTATTATCTACTTCATTATAATCTTCACCACCTTCTTCCTCGTTTTTTCCAATCACCGGTTCAACAAAACTTTCTTTCATATCTGCATGAGTTATTTTTTCCAGGTTCCCATACAGTTCGTTCAGCATCTGTTCAAAAAAATCCATCGTGATTTCATCCGCCATAGCAGCCGAATAAAATTTATAACCCATGGTCACTGCTTCTCTGTCATTCTGGTCCAGCCTGGGCAGCATTGCCTCGCTTAAGGTTCGGAGCTGCTCGGAGATAGTGCTTTCTGACGCCGGCCAGTAACAGAACTTCAGTTCCTTTTGGTCTGCGTCCAGATAAATCATGGATGGTTCGAGAACCAGGCTGTCTGCATCCAGCAGATATTCACTTAAACTGTTCAGCGTCCTTGAAAGGCTTTGAAAAATCAATGTCATCAATTTCTTTCCTACCGCCTCTTTTTCCATATGTGTGCTCAAGGGCTGGCGGGAACTGATATCATAATAGAAAGAAAGATCTGCGTCCATACTTCTTACGCTGCAGTCCAATAATCCGGGAATCTGATTATGTTCCAGCATTCGGATGCAGTAATGATCGGGGTCCATGTCCTTTCCCTCGGACAGAATCATATAATTGGAATGCAGGTCTCTTTTATATTCTGTTTTTCCCATGATTATTCCTCTGTCATCCTTTTTAATTGATTATCCCTCTGTCATCCTTTTTACTGATTATCCCTCTGTCATGCTCTTTAACGTCCAGGAAAGTCTGAGGCTGTCTGCAGGCTTCACATGGTCTGCCTGTACTTCTGTCCGGTAAGCCGGCCAGTCGTATCCTAGAGCGTGCGATAAGGAGTGCGAGAACGTAACTTTGGTTCCTGTCTGACTGCTTTGGACCGATACCTCCGGTTTCTGCCCAGGGACCGGTGCATCCCGGATTCTTTGCTCTGCAGCAATTCCTGCTGCCGCCTCGCCCTCTTCCTGACCGGAATACCAAAAATTCCCGCAAACTGCTGCCTCACATGCTGCGGCGCAATAATAAACCCTGTTATGTTCAAAGTACAGCAGAGCAATCATAAGTGCCGTTACCAGAAAACAAAGTGGCACAATCACGCTGGCTTCTACGGTAAGAAGCCCTTTCTTCATCTTCTTCCATCTCTTCTGCATACTCTTTTCCTTATTTCATTTCCACAGCTTCTCTTTTATGAGTACTTCTTCTGTATGATAAATTTTCGTTTGAAGCGGAATTATTTCTCTATGACAATGCTTTCCTGTGTAAAGAAGCTCTCCCATATGGAGAGGTTTTCCATGTATAGGGACTTTCCCGTATGAGGAGGTTTTCCCGTATGAGGAGACTTTCCCGTACGAGGAGGCTTTCCCGTACGGGGAGGTTTTCCCGTACGAGGAGGCTTTCCCGTATGAGGAGACTTTCCCGTACGGGGAGGTTTTCCCGTACAAGGAGGCTTTCCCGTATGAGAGAACTTGCGGCATAGAGTTTATTTTGTTCGCCTTCAGAAAATTACGATCAGGATGTACGCTGCAAATATGCAGGGAACATATGGAATCTCTGTCTCTCTTCCTCTGCCCTGTTTTTTATGGTCCATCCGGTTTAAAATCAAGCCGCCGGCAGCTGCAATGACAAGAGAAGCAGGGAGCAGCATCCACATGCGGAACGTATCATTCCACATGGCCAGCGCAAGAAAAAGAATCCCATCCCCTATGCCAACCTTTCCGCAGGTAAAGAAAGAGACCGCTTCCAGGATTAGTCCGGGCAGCGAAGCTGCCATCAATTCCGCAGGCACGGTTATTCCTCCCGTAATCCGCAGAACCGCTCCGCATACTCCTGCTGCCACGGTCGGAAAAAAGAAAATTTCATGTTTCTTCAGGTCTTTGATACTGTTAACGGCAAGAAGGATTCCTCCTGCAAGACGGCATGCCGATTCCGGTTCCAGCCACGTTTCCATATCATATCCGCCTTTCCTGTTTTATCCGCCTTCCCTCTGCTGGCATCTCTGACATTTGTGAACGCCTTTTGCTTCAGAAAGATGAACCAGATGCGTCGAACGTTTCAGCCCGCTGCACTCGGGATCGTTATGCCAGCAGTCTCCTTCCGGTGAAATATAGACAATGGATCCATGCTTTCCGTGACCGGCGCACTTCTGACACGTCTTGTACCTGGCCCCGGAATCATTTCGCCGGTTTTTCATCTGGGAATACGTGACGCCGTTAATTGTGAGATGAAGATGCGTGCAGCGTGAAGACGTATGGTACACGCTCTCATAATCCGTCACGTAGACAAGCGGGTCCTGTTCTTTTTCCCCCGCAAGGTCGGAGGCGCTGCCGCTCCTCCCGGTCCAGGCATGTACACGTCCCCGCGCCGCAAGTGATACAGAGGGCGCCGGCAGGAAGCGGACATGATAAAGAAAAGGCTGCGGCAGGTCGATGATTTCCTCTCCCAAATTAATGTCCGTTCCGCCGGCCAGGCTTGCGGCAGCTGCGCCAATCTGCCCTGCTCTTTCCGCTTCTGCCTGGAGCTTGATCATCCTCTTTGCAAAAATTCCATACATCTCAAGCATGCAGATCATGGAGCAAAGGGCAAAGACGAAGATTGGGAGTGCTCCCGCAGCTTCTACCGTCAGGCTTGCTCTGGCCAAGCGCTTTCGGCTGATTCGGCGCCCGGATAAGACAATACCGGCTTTTGTACCTATTCCCCTCTCTTTCTGCTGCCTTGCCCTCCTTGCTCTATTTCTGTTGATCAGGGCTGAAAGGGCTGCCTTTATGAGGGACGGTTTCTGCTCTTTTTTCGGGGGGATTTGAGCAGGACTTGCCGGCTGTCGCCCGGGAAATGAGGTGTATGGATATGCCGCGCCCTCTCGCCGGCAGCGGCTTTTTCCCGTTTTCAACTGTAAATCCAACATAAAGGCACCCCTTTCAGCCCTGTTCTCGCAGAATTTTTTTGGGCAAGATCTTTCAAAAGAGATCATCCTGAATCTGTTTTTCCAAATATCTTCTGGGAGCATTACTCATAGCAGCAGCTTCTCTCGATCGACAGCGTACGTTCTCCAAGCTCAGCCGTAAGTTCTACCGAAAGCGCGTCCACCATATTGTCCATGCGGAAATTGGCTTCCGGTCCCATACGCATGCCGTATTCTGTCATGGTCATCATCCTGGACGTCATCTTCTCCTGGTCCTCAGTCACCATAAGCATCTTCAGATACGTCCGGTAATCCAGCCCCTGTCCTCCCTCTTCTGAACGATCCAGCGCGCTTTCAATATCGGCTAAGCTGCTGATGGACAATTTCCAGGAACTGTCATCCTTTACAAGAGGAACTTTTCCTCCGGAAAGCAGACAGCGGACGTCTGCAATTCCTTCCGCATATGCCCATAAATTCTTCAGCAGAAAAGACATGACAGGAGCCAGCTCCGGTTGGGTCATGAGCGTTGCAATATACAGGCCTGCCTGGTCTGCTTCAGCGCTTTTCTTCGAATTCTCCATCAGGTAAATCAAGTTGGAAATCTGACGGATTCCCTGAATTTTCGCAGCCGCGCTTTTAAGGTTTTCCCTGTCCGATCCTTTCCCTGACAGGATTGCTTCCAAACGGTATTGCAGTCCTTTCTCATGACCGCCGCTCACAAAATCCGGAAAAAAATCTCCTGCATATTGAATCAGCATTGCCTTTTCCAGGCCACCTTCCCAGTCTTTGGGAACCATATTCATGCCAAGCTGCACTTCCCTTTTTTCTATCCACTCCATATCACCCATTTCCGCACCTGATATCGTCCTGTCCGACGGAATAACTAAAGTCAGCAGTCCCTGCTGTTTCAGTTTTTTCAATACGGGAATCGGATTTTTGAAATCCGCAGGAACTTCAGCGGGCTCAAGCCCTTCCTCTTTCTCCGGTTCGTGATAGGAGTTTTTCTTATCCTTCTGCGTATCTTTTCCCGCAGATAGCTGCCGGAGTTCTTCCCATCCGGAAGAAATCACGTCTGCTCCTGCCTTTTTCTCCATGAGTTCGCATACCTGACGCACATAAGCTGTTCCCTTCTGATCGCTTGCCAGGACGTATCCGCTGATCGAGCCGCTGAGTTTTCCGATTCCCACAAGGTCCTTCCCAGCCGACAGGACTCCTTTTGCAGGATGAACGATATAATCCGCATACTCTTCTGTCTGATCCAGCAGGAAGCTCAGACGAAGGTTTCCGGCTCCATAGCCGCCATCCGCAAAAAGCAGTCCATACCTTTGGAAGAGTTCCCTGTCGTACTGAGCAAATGTCGAATACAACCCCTGCTCCAGTCCGCATGTCAGGGCGACCCTGGCTGCCGCGATTCTTGCGGAATAAAAGGCCGCTCCCAGCAGGGAAAGGAGGATCAGCATCAGAAGGCTAAACATCAGGGTAATACTTGCTTTTTGATGCTTGTTATCGCTAATCATATTCATACTTTTTTCCTGAATACCCTTCCTGAATGGGCTCATTCTGTCACATCCTGCCAGGCACAAATCATTTAAATCGAATTGCTCTGGTTTGTAATCTTGCTCAGAATATTGTTCACAACAGATGTAATCTGTCCCTTGAAAAGAATGACAAGACCGATAAGTACGACTATGATGAGCACGATCTCCACAGTAGATATCCCCTTGTTATTTTTTATCAGGAAATAATCCGCTTTCTTTTTCAGTTTTTTCAATGTCATAGGATCTCCTTTCATTATCTTTATTTAAAATGAACCCATTGCCGGTACCATTAGAACGATCATGACAACCATAAGCATCATGATCATAGGCACCGCCATCCGGATGGACGATTTTTCGCCCTCCTCTTTTGCCAGCCGACGACGCTTTGCATACGCATCCGCTGCTTCCGCCTCCAGAAGCTGCGTCATTCCCGTACCTCCTTTTGAGAGATTCTGCTCCAGCAGAAGGGCCAGTCCGCGGTAGCTCGCAAGTCCGCATCGTTCTCCAAAATTACGGTAAACCTCCCCTTCCGGCATGCCGTTATGCAGGTCACGCACGGAGTGAAGAATTTCTTCGCAGGCAGGATCCGTCTGAAAGACGTGCTTCTTTCTGCCTTTCTCTTTTTCTTCTCTTCGCTTTTTCTGATTCATGTAGTCCAGTCCGATCCGTTCAAAAACTTTCCGCATGCTCAGGCCGGCCCCTGTCAGAAGGAGAATTTTCCCGGCCAGGTCAGGGTACTCCATCTCCAGCCATTTCATCCGTTTTTTCCGGGCTTCTTCCTGTTTCTGTCTGATGGAAAGGGGAATGAGGATTCCAAGGATGAGGGTAAAAATAACCAGACCCGTTCCATAGCTTTTCTCCGGCAGATACCAGACCACCCTGCTTCCATGTAATTCCTGCGGAAGGCTGACGACTTCGCTGTTTTCATTCAGTCTGACGGTTTCCGCCTGAAGTTCCTTCTCCAGTGCTGTCTCTTCCTTCGATGGATAAACGGTAACAATCCGCTCAACTTTCATGCTCCGGCTGCCCAGTGTCAGGATTCCGCTGATTGTAACGTCTGTCCCATCAGTTGCGACACCTGGCTGTATTATGCCATTCCAGGCAAGAATATCCGGCCGGCTGCTGGCCCATTCCGCAGTCACTTCCGTTTTTTCAAAGGAGGCTGGCAGGATCAAATCGTATTCGACATGGTCCAGGCTCTTATTTTTTCCCAGGATGACATAATCTAATGTTTGTGCCGTTTTCTCCAATTCTCTTTCTGCTTCTTCACCTTCCGGGCTTCGCTCCGGTATGGTAATGGTAACGTCGTGCAATGATCCTTCTGTTTCCGCCTGCAGCTGAATCCGGCTGCCATCGGCCGCCTCCCGGCGGCTTATGGCTGTCACTACTTTCTTTCCTCCATGCAGACTTTCCGATACAAGAAGGAAACCCGCCAGCAGGTTTACAAGCAGCAAAATGAGCAAAAACTTTTTTTCCAGTTTTTCTCTGCGGAAAAGAAAGATAAAAAAAGCAGCATTCATCAGTGGAAGCAATAATCTGGCATCCATGTTTTTCCTTTCCTCTCATGTTTTTTCTTTCCTGTCATGTTCCGTTCCTGCACCTGTATGCCTGCCGTTTTCTTTCTAAAAACGGATTCCGAATTTCAGCTGAAGAGTGCAGCACTGTCTTTCCGCAGAAGATATCGTCCCAAAAACAGTGCCGCCCCATACAGGACCAGGCAGGCTGTCATTACCGCCGCTCCCGGCAGACTGTGGTAAAGCGGGTCCAGCAGATCCGGGAAGATCAGCTGAACGTACAAAATAATAGCTGCCGGCATCAGGCTCATAAGCTTCTGCTCATACTCCCTTGATGCCTGTCCTGCCTGAATCTCCTTTGCCGTATCAATTTTCTCAGACAGATTTCTCCTCGTGTTCTCCAGAATGCGGTTCAGATTGCCTCCGGATCTTTTTGCAATTGCTATGACTTCCGCAAAACTTATCAGGTCCTCCAGACCGCTTCTTTCACCCAGATCCCGAAACAGCTCCTCGCAGGGTCTCTGATAGTCCATCTGACGGAGCATTGCCATAAGCTCTACAGACAGCGTGTCCTCTCTGCCATAGAGCCTGACGATATCGCCGGCAGCTGCACGGATGCCGTTTTCCAGGGAATAACCTGCAGCAAGTGATGTGTGCAGGGCGGACAGAAAATCCCGGAAATGCCAGTTCAGATTCATCTTCCTTGCGCGGATCCGTTCTTTTCTTTTCAGAAACAGATAAAATGCGGCAATCGCTGCTGCAAGCGGACTTGCATAAAAACTCCGGTAGCACAGCCAGACTATAAACATCCCGATTCCCAGCCCCTGCGCGCAAAATCGTGTCCGTTCTTTCAGAGAAAAAAAATAATGGTCATAATCAACCGGTCCTGCTGTTCTGTTCTTTTTACGGCCCTTCCTTCCATCCCGCCTTCCTCCCTTTTCTCTTTTAATTTTTTCCCTGTTTTCCCCTGCTCCACCGGCTTCCGCTCCATTCTTTTTCCTCGTTTTACAATCCGGAGGATGCCGCCTTCTGCTTTCTTTTTTTCCACTCTGCAAGTTTCTCACCTGCAAGGAGGTCGGCTTTTTTTTCAAGTATCCCGTTTTCGGAACGTTTATAAATGGTACGTACATCAATTTCATCTCCTTTCGGTACAAGCTCTGCTATTTCATAAAGCCGCCGCTTTCCATCCGGATCTCTAGCAAGATAGACCAGAATTTCTATCCCGGTGACAATCATTCTCCGGATGACCGGAATCGGCAGCTCCTGGCCCATCAGCACCATCATTTCCAGTCTGCCGATCACATTATTACAGCTGTTGGCATGGACAGTCCCTAGGGAACCGGTGTGCCCTGTGTTAAGACAATTCAGGAAGTCGTACGCTTCCGATCCACGGATTTCTCCTATAATGATTCTGTCCGGACGCATCCGGAGCGAACTTTTAATCAGGTCCCTGATGGTTATTTCCCGATTTCCTTCCATGTTGGCCTGCTTTGCCTCCAGCCTCACCAGGTTGTCGATATTCTGGATTTGAAGTTCAGCATTGTCTTCTATCGTAACGACTCGTTCTGTCTTTGGTATGCAGCCGGAGAGGGCGTTCAGCATAGTCGTCTTGCCGCTTCCGGTACTGCCAATCATCAGGATGGTATAGCGGGCGGCAACGAGTTCCTTCAGAAAATCCTTTACCTCCTGCGTAATGCTGCCGAGCCTGACCAGGCTGTCCATAGTAATTGCTTCTTCCGGGAAACGGCGTATCGTAACTATCGGTCCGGTAAGAGAAACCGGCGGAAGTACAATATTTACTCTGGATCCATCTTTCAGCCTGGCATCTACGATTGGTGACCTTTCATTTACAACGCGGTTGCAGGAACCGGCAATTACCTGCACGATATCGTCAAGCCGTTCTTTGGAAGGGAAAGTCCTGCTGCTCCGGTAGAGGCGTCCCCCTTTCTCATAAAAAATGTTCTGCCAGCCATTGACCATGATCTCTGTAACATCCGGATCGTCGATAAACTCCTGCAAAACGTCCAGCTTACAGACGGAATTGTAGAGTTCTCTTCTGAGCCTTTCTCTTCCTTTCAGAGGCATCCTGCCTGTCCGCCCTTCTTCCAGTACCAGACGATCTATGATATCAAGAATCTGTCCCGGTTCCGCATCTTCCGAAAATTCCAGCTCCTGGTCTAACCGCCTGCGCACAGAGCGAAAAATCCGCGACTCATTTTGAATTGCTTCCGCATTTTTTCTTTCTGTGTCTCCCAAAGTTCTTGTGCGCTCCTCTCCTCATTCATGCGATCCGCATCTTTTTGCAAACCGGCAGGGACTCTCTTTTTATCCTCCCGGCAGGCTGTTTTTTTCAAACCGGCAGGGACTCTCTTTTTATCCTTCCGGTCGGCTGTATTTTTTCAAACCAGCAGGGACTCTCTTTTCATCCTTCCAGCCGGCTGTATTTTTTCAAACCGGCAGGGACTCTCTTTTTATCCTTCCGGCCGGCTGTATTTTTTCAAACCGGCAGGGACTCTCTTTTTATCCTTCCGGCCGGCTGTATTTTTTCAAACCGGCAAGGACCTCCCTCACGGCAGATAAAAGCTTGTCCGTTCCGGCTGTTCCAAACGCATCAGCATTATTTTCCTGGCGCAGTTCCGGCAAACACACTTCAATCCCATCCGGGCAGAAATTCTGCCTGCGAAATTCTTTCATTCTGGCTTCCGCAAGGATTCCCGGTATAAATGGGAGTACTACATAACTGCAGGACCCCATAATCTCTTCCATATCCTGAATTCCTTCTCCCAATTCCAGAAGCAGAAAGTCCCACCGCCCTGTCTCTTCAATCGCCCGGAAAAATTTCTGCCACTCTTCACCCTCTACCATAGCCAGATCCGTTGGCGATATGGCTTCCGGCAGACAGTCCAGGCCTCGAAAGCTGCGCAGCATCCGGAACAGCTGTTCGTTAAATCCGCCCGTATCCTGTCTGCAGCAGTAAAGAAGGTCATCCAGGGTTGAAAGGTCATCTTCGTCCTTGTTCATGCGGCCTGTCCTTTTTTCCCATCTGCTGAAAGAACTGCTCTCTTTCACTGAATTTTCTTCTTTATGAAGCAATTCGGTCAGTCCTGAGAAAGGTTTCATGTTCAAATAAAGGACATTGCCGCTTTTTGCTAATTCCTGCCCCAGAATCAGGCTGAACAGTGTTGTATCCGGCGCCTGACAAGGGCTGAAAATGCCGATTTTACTGATTTTTCCAGGTGCGTCTGCCGCAGGTAATCTCGTGACGACGCGATAGCAGTCCATTGTTTCCCGAACGACCTCTGAGGACGGCTGATATTTATAGATCGTTTCCACGCTATTCGGAAATTTTTTTTCAAATCCCGCTGCCGGACCTTCCCTGTCCTCTTCGGAAAGAACGATGATTTTTTCAATTTTCAGGTCCTCCACCTGTTCTGAATAGGACCGTTCCGAGATGAGCAGGATTTCTACCGGATGTCTGGCTGTATAAGCAGCCAGGCTGTCCACAGACGTAAATGCTTCGACCTGAAAGGGGAAATTTTTCCTGTCTGAGAGATATTCCATCATACGGCTGGCGTAGGCTCTCTCCTGGTCGCAGATAGCGAGAATTTTCTTCATTGGCGCCTTCCTTTCTCATTTTTTACAAATGAAAAAATTACAGTTACGGAAAAGCTTATAAAAATGAGCTGATTTACAGAAAATGAAAAGAGCATAAAGTTCATTTTTCGGAATGCAGAAAAACAGAGACGATTTTTTTAATAGATTCAGATAGAAAATAAATAAAAAGAATGGTTAAAAAAGGGAACTGAATAACAGCAGCACGAGAAGCTGCCGAATGCAGAAGAAGCTGCGGAAAGCAGAAGAAGCCGCCGGATTATAGAATAAGATAAAAAGCAGAAAATCCTGTCTCGATGAGATTGAAAGCCGAAATGCTTATCTCCTGCTGTGGTGTTATGGTAACTCTTTTGATGAAAAATGTATACCCGTAATCCTTCACAAAAAACGCGGCAGAAATTCTCTCTTTTTTTTAATGTCCTTTTTATAAATTCGTGAAATGAATGATGGATTCTGAACAGAGTCCTGCTGCGGAGAATTCCGCTTCCGCTCAGCCGGCATCTGACAATCCTCTGGATTATCTCCTTCGTAAAAGCCTGCCAGGGCAAGGCTGAACCTGCACTGCTCCTCGGGGGAATAAAAATTATTAAGCAGCAGGCCTGTTCGCATGTTCCGCGTCCAGTGAAAATAAAGATATGAAAAGACCGCAGATTCTGTACTTTCAGACATCTGCGGTCTTTTTTTCTTCCATCATCGGCTGTCCGTACGGTAAAGTGCCTGGTACTTTGCCGCATGGCAACTCGCCGCCCGACTTTGCACCTGTCTCACTTTGTTCCCTGTCCGTAGTAGGCATTGGGGCCATGCTTGCGAAAGTAGTGCTTGTCCTGAAGTTCCTGTGGTGCAGGGGCAGCTTTGGGATTGATCAGTTCCGTGCGATAAGCCATTTTTGCCACTTCTTCCAGGACAACAGCCGAAGTAACGGCGTTATCTGCATTTTTTCCCCACGTGAAAGGGCCATGGTTTTTGCAGATCACGGCAGGAACGGCATTGTGGTCGATGTTTCTCTTCGCGAACTCATCAACGATCAGCTTTCCGGTGTTGAGCTCATATGCTTCGTCGAGCTCCTCTTTGGTGAGGCAGCGCATGCAGGGAACTTCTCCGTAATAGTAATCAGCATGAGTCGTTCCGTAGCAGGGAATGCTGCGCCCAGCCTGTGCCCAGCTTGTTGCATAGCTGGAATGTGTGTGAACAATTCCGCCGATATCTTCCCAGTTTTTATAAAGCCATGCGTGGGTAGCCGTATCAGAAGAAGGGTTCAGACCGCCTTCCACTTTTTTTCCATCGAAGTCAACGACGACCAGATCCTCCCAGCGCAGCTGCTCATAAGGAACGCCGCTGGGTTTGATCACAAAAAGGCCGCGTTCCCGATCGACTCCGCTGACATTGCCCCAGGTGAAGGTCACAAGATTGTACTTTGGAAGCAGCATATTGGCTTCATAGACTTCTTTTTTTAATTCTTCTAACATATGGTTCCTCCTGAATATAGGAATAAGATCAGTTCCGGACATGGAAATAATAGCATAATCTTTTCCATTGAAAAACAGCGTCTTTCTTAATTTCTTCAGCTTCGGTTCTTTCTTTCCTGTTATTCTCTATTATTTTCTGATGTTATTCTCTATTATTTTCTGCCCTTCTCTCTGTTATTTGCTCTTTCCCGCCTTCTTTCTCTCTAATTTTTCTCTGTTATTTGTTCTTTCCCGCCTCTTCCCTGGAATCACTCCACATTTTTCTGTAGACGAGAGGTGTTACTCCTTCTCTTTTCCGAAATGCTTCGATGAAGTGGCTTACGTGAGGATGTCCGCAGGTTTCGGCAATCCTTGCTATGGGAAAATCTGTCGTTCTTAAAAGTTCTTTGGCATAAGATAGGCGCAGGTTCTGACAGTAGCCCAGAACCGTCACCCCCGTGAAGCGTCGGAACTGTCTGCAAAGATAGGACCTGCTGAGCCCGAAGCGTCTTGAAAGGTCCTCCAGGCTGATTTCTTCCAGGCAGTGGCGGTCCAGATAATGCTGCACATGCTTCACGGTCTCTGGGACAGGATCCTTTGCTGTTCCGTCCCTGTTTCTCTGCAGAATAAATCCTGTCAGTACAGATGTCAGCAAAGACGCTGTACGGATGTCTGCTGCCCTGTTTCCTTCCATAGACAGTGCAAGGATCCTGCGCATTTGCGCCTCTGTCCTGTCTTCTCCCCTGCAGATTTTCAGTCCTTCCTGATTCACGGTCCTGGTATAGTCCGCTGCCGTAGTTCCACTGAAATGGACCCAAAGGAAGTTCCATTCTTCCGCCGTCTTATATATGTGGTGCTTCATGCAGTCCAGGCAGACCGCAGTCTCCGGCATCAGTCTGAAATGCCTACCTTCATAGTCCAGTTCTCCGCAACCTGAAAGTGTATACAGAATCAGGTAACTGGGCAGATTTTCTCTCTCCGTGTAATAGCCCGGCAGCGTCTTGAAATCACCTGCTTCCTGAACATAGAGAAAATGCTTTTTGATTTCCCGGTCTGCATTATGAATATGCCGGATTGAGTCATCTGACCAGGCAGTTGTGTATTTTTCTATCATAATCGGTATCTCCCGGATTTACCTTTCCCTGTTTTTCAGCCTTTATAGTCCCTCTCGCGTTTTTTCAGCCTATCCCGGTCTTCCTGCTGTTCTCCCGTCCTGCAGCTTTTAAAGGAACCTCGTCTATTTTCATCTTTTCATAATATTGTACACTATCGGGATATTTTTTATCAATTTCAGGTGATGAAATCAGCTTATTCTTTGACTAAAATAGTCCTATGGAAGCAAACAACATTGGGATATTATCAGGAGGAAAAGCTATGCAGCAAATTAAAGAGAAGAAGCCGGCACGTATTGGTCTGTACAGTGCCGGTCTTCATACTTATTGGAACCAGTTTGAAGGCTTAAAAGACTGTCTTCTCGAATACAACCGTTTCCTGGAGCGGCGGCTGTCTGAGTTCGGGGAGGTTTATAATTTCGGACTCGTCGACACGGAAACAGGCGGACGCGCTGCCGGAGAATTTTTTAACAGCAAAAACGTTGATATTGTCTTCAGCCATGCCGCCACTTATTACACCAGTTCCTGCGTGCTTCCCGTACACCAGATCTGCAAGGCTCCCTGCGTCATTCTGAACCTTCAGCCCGCGGCAGAAATGGCTTATGAAAAAACGGGCACCGACCGCTGGCTGGCTCAGTGCGTCGGCTGCTCGATTCCGGAAATTTCAAATGCTTTTAATCGCGCGGGAATTCCTTTCTATGCGGTTAACGGACTTCTGGGACTGGATTATTCGCCTTCTTTCGCCTGGGCTGACGAGAACACAGCTGACCGCCCTGAAGCAAAAAAAGTCTGGAAGGAAATCCGGGAATGGTGCGGTGCCGCAATGGTAAAACGGAACCTGGCGCACGCCCGCTTCGGTTTCCTGGGCGGATATTACAGCGGCATGCTGGATATGTACAGTGATTTCACCATGCTGCAGGGGCAGACCGGCATGGACGTTGAGGTCCTGGAAATGTGCGATCTGGCTGCCTGTCTGGAACAGGTTTCCGATCAGGAAGTAAAAGAGAAGCTGGATGAGATTCATAAATTCTTTGAGATTTCCGGTGATTCCCCGTCTGATCCTATTGCTGTCAAGCCCACAGAAGAACAGCTGAACTGGTCCGCAAAGGTGGCAGCAGCCCAGGAACGCCTGGTAAAAGAACGAGACCTGGACAGCATTTCCTATTTTTATCATGGGCAGAATAACAATTACTATGAACAGATCCAGAGCGGCTTCATCGTGGGACATTCTCTCCTGACTGCAAAAGGAATTGCATGCTCAGGCGAAGGGGATATCAAGACGGCGCTGGCAATGAAAATATCTGATCTGCTCGAGACCGGAGGCAGCTTCTGCGAAATCGTAGCCTCTGATTTCAACCGCAATACCATGATCTTAGGCCACGACGGTCCCTTCCATATTGCCATTGCAGCCAAAAAGCCAATCCTTCGCGGAATGAAAGTCCTTCATGGCAAAAAAGGCAGCGGCGTATCCGTGGAAGCGAAGGTGAAATCCGGCCCGGTAACGACGCTTGGGGTGACGCAGATCAAAGACGGCACTCTGAAGTTCAATATCAGTGAAGGAGAAGCCATTGATGCGCCAATCCTGCTCAACGGAAATACCATGACCCATATCCGTTTCGCAGAAAATCCCGCCGAATACATGGACCGCTGGTTCCAGGAAAGTCCGACGCACCACCTGGCCCTGTCCATTGGACACAACAAAGACGTTTTTATCAAAACAGCAAAGCTTCTGGGGCTGCCCTACGCAGTATTCTGAAGATCTGAGCCGGCAAAGGTACAATGCCACCTTCTTCGCAGTAAGGCGGCATTGCATCTGTCACCTTGGCCATCTATGGGGACGGTTCCTTTGGCAAGTTCACAGCCGCTGCACGGAGCCTTCCCTTTATCCACAGTCCATGTTCATAAAAAGAAAGGAATAAAAAAAATGATCAAAACATTTGAGATGCAGTTACATAAAGGAATGGAAAAAGAATATGCCAGAAGGCATAATCAGCTCTGGCAGGAAATGAAGGATATGATCCACGAATATGGCGGAAAGAACTATACCATTTGCCTTAATCCGGATACCTTACAGCTCTTTGCCTACATCGAGATAGAGGATGAAGAGAAATGGTCTAAGAGCGCGGATACAGAAATTAACCGCAAATGGTGGGATTATATGGCAGACCTTATGGACGTCAACCCGGACAACAGCCCGGTCTGCAAAGACCTGCCTGTTCTCTTCCATCTCGACTGATGAGTCAAAGTGACAGCTTTGGCTTCCTGACAAAGATCCGCAAACTGCCCGGAGCCATTGCACCTGTCACTTTGGCTCCTTTTGCCATATATACGAAAAAAGCACGGCCCCTTTCGGAAGCCGTGCTTCTTTTTGCTTTTGCTATTTGTTTACTGTTTCAAGCAGTGCCTGATTTAGTAAACCTCAGCCCACTCTTCGATGTTGGACGGATCGAACTTGAAGGGCGGCCCAAGGATGATTTCAGTAGCGCCGTCACCGTTGGTGGTGATGGTGTACGGGCTGTTCTCCATGTCGCCAGCCTCGAAGGTCTCGCCTTCAGCGCCGGTGATCTTATCGGTAGCCAGAGCTACAGCGGTGTAACCTGCAAGCTTACCAAGGTCGATCGGGTTCCACAGGAACATGTACGGGCAGGAGTGAGCATCGTCATCGCCGATGTACTCTTTCATTTCAGACGGAAGTCCAAGTCCGGTAAGTTTTACAGCAGAGCCCTGGTCCTGAAGAACCTTAGCTGCAGCTGCGATACCTACAGTTGTCGGAGAGCAGATAACCTTCAGGTTCGGATACTTCTGAAGAAGTGCCTGAGTCTGGTCGGTAGATTTCTGCGGCTCGTCATCACCATAAGCAACTTCGTCAAGAACAAGTTTGCTGTACTTGTCATCAGACTCAGCAATCTGCTTCATAGCGTCAATCCAAGCATTCTGGTTGGTAGCCTGAGAAGTAGCGGACAGGATAGCGTACTCGCCTTCGCCTCCGGTGATGTCATAAACGGCATCGATCAGAGCCTGACCAACTTCCTGTACACCTGCCTGGTTGCAGAATACGGTACGGGAGTCAGCTGCAACGTCAGAGTCAAGAGTAAGAACCTTGATTCCTGCATCAGCAGCCTGCTGCAGAACAGCAGACAGTGCGTTTGCATCGTTAGCTGCAACTGCGATAGCGTTAACGTTCTGAGAAATCAGAGAGTTGATAACAGAAATCTGAGCGTCAGCGGTAGCTGCTTCAGGATTCTGTACTACGCAGGTTCCGCCAAGAGCTTCAACAACTTCCTGGAAACCGGAAGCCTCACGCTCGTTGTAGGGGTTACCAGCGGATTTTGTTACGATAGCGATGGTCAGTCCGGAAGCATCCAGATCTCCGGTTGCCGGAGCTGCTGCT
The DNA here is from genome assembly GCA_036308545.1 of Eubacterium sp. Lineage (GTDB taxonomy): Bacteria > Bacillota > Clostridia > Lachnospirales > Lachnospiraceae > Bilifractor. Next base: position 23,678 of record JAXJVN010000028.1, read on the forward strand.
GCGGAAGACGCTGCTACTTCCTCCTCAGCTGCGGAAGATGCTGCTGCGGAAGATGCTGCCTCAGTCTCTTCAGCTGCAGAAGAAGCTGCTGCGGAAGATGCTGCTGCAGAGGATGCTGCTGCGCTGGAAGCTGCACTGCTGCTTGCGGAAGATCCGCCGCATCCTGCGAGCATTCCGGCTGCCATTGCTACGGTGAGCAATGTGCCAATTACTCTGTTTTTCATAATTACTTTCCCTCCTTTAGGATGTTTCACCGAAACTTATGTTCCGGCACATGTTGTATTTTATCATTCCGCTGTACTCTCTGGAATGGTAAAATTTTTTGATTTCGGGTACTTTATCGGCAAACCTTTGGTAGATTTCGCTGATAAAGTTCCCTAAAAGGTGCTTACCGGAAAAAATATCTCCCGGCAAGCATTTCGTGTAAACAGTCTGAACGCTCTTCGATTTACTTATGCGTTCGCGGCTTTTTTCTTCTTGTCTGTAATGCTCTGGCTGAACCTGGGTACCAGGACAGATACGATCAGAAGGATACCGATGATGACCAGAATCAGCTGGGTATTGATGTTTCTCTGTCCAAGCGCGATACGCAGGCAAACGATGGTGAAGCCTGCAATGGTAGCGCCGATCAGGTTTCCTTTACCGCCGGTCGTTGCAATGCCGCCGAATACGCACATAGCGATGACGTCCATTTCAAAGCCCTGGCCATTCGTGGTATTGGCACCGTAAGTCTGGGACAGAAGGAAGAGTCCGCAGAAGCCTGCCATAAGGCCCAGCAGGGTAAAGGTTGTCAGGATAACTTTGTTTACCGGTACGCCTGCATAGTATGCAGCAGTACGGTTGGAACCAATTGCGTAAAGCTTGCGGCCAAAGGTTGTTTTTGCAAGAACTACGATAAAAATAATCGCAACAATTGCAAGTACAAAGAAGGCCAGCGGGAACGGTCCGATCATAGTGGCAAGCTTCATCAGGTCCTTGGAATTAGTATAGGATGCAGATCCGCCGCTTCCCAGAGAAACCTCTGCGATACCACGGAAGATGATCTGCGTACCAAGGGTAATGATCATGGCAGGCAGCTCGGGGAATCTGGTACGAAGAAGTCCGTTAAAAGCTCCGCAGCCGGTGCCGAGTGCCAGCATCAGGATTACAACGATCGGGAATGGAATGCCTGCATTGCCTGCAAAGCATCCCACAGTCATAACCAGACAGACGATAGCTCCTACAGAGATATCGATCTCGCCCAGGACCAGAATATATCCCATAGCGTACATCATGAAGATTTCTGCCAGATACTTGGGCATCTCCCTGAAGACGCTGGTGAAATTGTAGTTCGGTGAAATGATACTTCCAAAAATCAGTACTGCGATGAAGACCAGGACAAGTCCGCCTTCCCATCTGAACAGCAGATTCTTCAGCGACTTTTCCTGAGTCGCCGCAATGGTTCTTCCGGATTTTCCAGCCATGATTACATCTCCCTTCTCTCAAGATTCTGACGATCCATTGCTCTCTGGGTAATGACATTCAGAAGTACAACAATCAGAATGATGATACCCTTGATCAGGTTCTGCCAGATAGATTCCAGTCCAACAAGCGGAAGTGCTTTTGCTACGATTGCGTAGAAGAAAGCGCCAAGGAAGGTACCGACAACGCTGCCACGTCCGCCGCTCATGGAAACACCGCCGATAACGCAGGCTGCGATAACATCCATTTCTTTTCCGTACTGCATATTGGGCTGTGCAGATGCGTAAATGGAAACGGAAAGAGCTCCGGCAAGTCCTGCCAGAAGTCCCATGACCATGTAAACCTGGGCGATTACGCTGTCTACATTAATACCGGAAATCCTTGCTGCTTCAGCATTGGAACCGACCGCGTAAACTCTGCGGCCCCAGGTTGTCCATTTCATTACTACATAGAAAATTACGTAAGCTGCAATCAAGATGATATAAGGACCTACGCTGCCGTCTTTTCCGAAATCTGAAAAACCGGAAACGTCAGCGCCGGATGCCCAGGCATTGTTACTGATTACGTAAGCCATGCCTCGCCAGATGTACATGAAGCCCATAGTACAGATGATCGGGGCAACTTTACCTTTCGAAATGATAATACCGTTCAAGAGGCCGCAGCCGCAGCCGATCAGGCAGGCAACAACGATCAGAAGGAAGGTGTTGTGAAGCACGTCATATTTCTGCATCAGACCGATTGTCATACCGGAGAATGCCAGGATCGAAGTAATGGAGATATCGATGCCGCCGGTCAGAAGGACGCACAGCATACCGAGTGCCATCAGCATGGTCAGGGTATTGTTGCGGAAAATCTGTCCGATATTGGTCGGAGAGATGAAGGTCGGATTCAGGATCGTAACAACAATCAGAAGCGCAACAATGATCAGGATCAGGCTGGCCTCACGGGAGCCTGTTAATTTTTTCCAAATTGATTTCTTTTCCTGTGTCTGGTTCATTTTGCAGCCTCCTTCTCGTTATCCGATTTCTCCATGGACAGCTCAAGAATGCCTTCCTGTGTAGCTTCACTGATATCAAGGCATCCGGTTACACGGCCCTTGCACATAACGAAGATTCTGTCGGACATTCCAAGGATTTCCGGCATTTCGGAGGAAATCAGGATGATGCCGTATCCCTTCTTGGCAAGCTCGCCCATCAATGCATAAATTTCAGCTTTCGCGCCGACATCGACACCCTTGGTAGGCTCGTCCATGATCAGGACTTTCATCTTTGTCTGGGCAAGTGCTTTTGCAACGACAACCTTCTGCTGATTACCGCCGGACAGCGTGCTTGCCGCATCAAAAATGGAAACAGCCTTGGTATCGACTTCTTCCAGATATTTCTTGGAAAGCTCACGCTCTTTTGCTTCGTCGTTAAAGCCCTTATGTGCCAGTTCGTCCTGAATTGGAAGCGTTACATTTCTGCCAAGGCCCCAGGACATGATCAGACCCTGTTTCTGACGGTCTTCCGGCAGAAGGATAATACCGGCTTTCATAGCGTCTGCCGGCTTTGTGATCTTGATTTCCTTGCCTTCCAGGAAGACTTTTCCGGAATTCGGTTTTGTGATTCCGCATACGGATTCGAAGGTCTCGGTACGTCCTGCACCGACCAGACCGGTAAGTCCTACGATCTCGCCTGCTTTCACGTCAAGAGAAACTTCTTTGAAATATCCGGTACGGCTGAAGTTCTCGATGCGGAAGATTTCCTTGCCAATCTCAACCTTTGGCTTCGGATACATATCTGTGATTTCACGGCCTACCATTGCCTTGATCAGGTCTGCGGTCGTGATGCTGTTAACATCATAAGTACCAATGTACTGAGAATCACGGAAAACGGTAACTCTAGTGGCCAGGCGGTACATATCCTCCATACGGTGGGAAATAAAGATGATGGAAACGCCTTCGTCACGAAGCTGATCAACAATCTTGTACAGCTTCTCAGACTCGTTTGCGGTAAGAGCTGCAGTCGGCTCATCCAGAATAATAATCTTGGCATTGGAAGAAAGTGCTTTCGCAATCTCAACCATCTGCTGCTGCGCTACAGAAAGAGCACCCATTTCTTCGGTCGGCTTGAAATCTGCGTCAAGTCTGTCCAGAAGTTCCTTGGCCATCTTGTTCATGGTATTCCACTGAATGATGCCGTGCTTCTTGACCTGGTTGCCCATGAAAATATTTTCGGTAACGGTAAGTTCCGGATAGGATGTCGGATGCTGATATACAGCTGCGATACCTGCGTTAATGGCATCACGCGGTCCCTTGAAGTGGACCTCTTCGCCATTCAGGTACATATGGCCTTCCTCAGCCTGGTGTACACCGGTAATAACCTTGATAAAGGTTGACTTTCCGGCTCCGTTTTCTCCCATCAGAGCATGTATCTCACCCCGGCGAAGCTGAAAATGCACATTATTCAGCGCCTTAACTCCGGGGAAAATCTTAGTAATCCCTTTCAGTTCCAGTATTAAATCCTCAGACATGCTCAGTCCTCCTTTCTTCGTGATTACAACTATAACATTATAAAAAATTAAGATTTAGAGGAAATTTTTTAGAAAATGGGTAGAAATCCTCCGTCCTGCGGCAAAGCACGATGTGTGCTTGCACACAAGAGTGCTTTGACATAGGACGGGATAACAGACATGAGCATGGAGAGATGCGCAGCAGAGCAATCCGTGCATTTTATCTCTCTAAATGGTAAAATAATGGTGTTCTGTTAAATATCGCTTCATTTGTTTCCTTGCAGTGGAATTTGACTCTGAATTTAAGGATTTCCCTCATGAAAGTTCTGATCGTAGATGATGAAAACCTTACCCGCACCGGATTGATCTCTTCCGTGCACTGGTCTCTTCTGGGCGTTGACGAGGTGCTGGAAGCTTCTGACGGAATGGACGGATTCTATACCGCTCTCCTGAAAAAGCCCGACATCATTATCTCTGACGTACGCATGCCCCGCATGACCGGTATTGAAATGATGCAGCGGATCCAGGCAAAGATGCCGGATACTGTATGTATTTTCATGAGCGGTTTTTCAGACCGCGAATATCTGAAGGCTGCCATCCGCCTGCGCGCGGTGAGTTACGTCGATAAGCCTCTGGATATTGAAGAAGTGGAAAATGCTATAAAGGATGCCATTGACCGCAGGCAGAAGATCAGCGAAAGCCGTGAGGCAGAGAGTTTTCAGCAGACCGTATCCGCCTCCCATCTGGCTGCCAGTCTGACTCAGCCCTACGACTCTGCCGGAAGCCATATCGGCGAGCTGCTCGACACTTACTGCCAGCGTTATGGTTCTCCGGAAGATTTTTCATCTGCTTTTACTTTGATTCTGCAGGTCGACGGGACCAGCAGCCTTCCTTCTGATTTTCTGAAAGATACTGAGGCAAAGATTTATACCTTTATCCGTTCCCAGCATCTGCATGAAATCGGGGTGGAAAAACATCCCAACCTGTTCGTCCTGCATTTTTTCCGCAGGCAGCCCTTCACTCTGCAAACTGCTTCCGCGGTAGCCGATCACCTGGCAGGTGCCCTGGGCAGTGATTTTTCCTATTATATTGCAATCGGTAGCATTGTTTCCGGAATCCGCAAGCTCTACGACTCCTACTCTTCTGCTGTTATTCGCATGCAAAAGGCTTTTTTTCACGCAGCAGGCAGTATCCTCTCCGCATCAGACCAGGATTCCGCTCTTCTTGGCGATACTTCCGCCTTCGACCGGGTCATTCAGTCTTTTCAGCTGCTTGAAGATGCCGCGGAATCCGGGAATGAAGAAAATGCACGCAAAATCTGCGATGAGCTCTATCACTATTGTCTGAACAACGACAGCCTGATCCGCAGATCTGTTCAGGTCCGTTACTACAGCATGGCAGCTGCAATCCACAGCGAATGGATTCGTCATCAGCTTCCTTCGGACAAGGGAAACGAACTGGGCAACCGGATTCTTGAAGAGATGGAAAAGAGCATGTCCTATCCGCAGCTTCACAGCTGTCTGGTCCGCCTTCTGGACGGATACTTCGAGGAGCTAAACAATTACGTGCCGGAAAACTCATCGGTCTATCTGATCAAGAGCTACATTCACTCCCATTATAATGATCCCATGCTCTCTACCAAGGAAATCAGCGAGTACGCTTCTCTGTCAGCTTCCTATGCCTGTTCCGTATTCAAAAACGAAACCGGTCAGACCCTCAACCAGTACCTGACCGAATACCGTATGGAAAAAGCCAAGGACCTTCTGGCTGATCCCCGCAACAACGTTTCGGAAGTCGCAGGCAAGGTCGGTTACAACGACAGCAATTATTTCGGCAAAGCGTTCAAGAAGTATGCCGGTCTCTCTCCGTCTGAATTCCGTGAAAGCCGCGGCTGAATTTACCGGCTGCCAGGAGGTTTTCTGCTATGGTCCATCCTTCGCGTGAAAAAAAATTTACCGGCCCGAAATTCTTCCTGCGCCGGTTTGCCGGAAATCTGTCGATCCGTTTCAAGATGACCCTGATCATTATCCTTGCCGCCGTGCTTCCTATGGTCGTGATCACCATTTTTTTCTCAAGCCGCATCTACGACATGGTATCCGCGGAAACCCTGCAGAAGGAGCAGAGTGCTTCCGCAAGTACGTCTCCGCTCCTGGAGCATGTCCTGAGCGAGGTATCCGAAACATCCACGGATATACTGGATCTGTCCTATGCCGACACCCTGTTCCACACAACCCTGGATAAGTCCGCCTCTGAGGTCCTGACTGCAAAAAGGGCTGCTTCCTTTTCCGGATACTGCAGCAAAATTCTCTCTCGGTCACCTTGCAGTGCTGTCCGTATCTACGTTGACCTGCCCCAGGACCTTGCGGTATTTCAGAATGACAGCGTTTTTCGTCCCATGTCCTCGATTACTTCCACTTACTGGTATGGCATCTTCTACGGCAGTCACCCGTCTTCTCTCTACTGTGCCCCTCTTTATCTGAGTAATTCGGAGAAAAAAAATCTGGGCGACTGCGCCTATATCCGCCCTCTGTATATTCGGGACTCCGGCGGAGAATCCACAAAAGCTTACCTTGCTGTCTATTTCTCTTCCGATCAGCTGGGAAGCATCATGAAGGGCAATCTGTCCGGTGCAGGAAGCGTTTCCTATATTGCTACAAACCGTGACGCCATCATCACGTCCACGGACTCAGCCCTTGCCGGACTTTATTACATGGATTACGACGACATCCGGACAAATCTTTTCTCAACAAACGGGATGATCGAGCGCGAGGTAGTCGGACAGAAAATCTATCTGAACAGCTACTATCTGGCGCCGTCTGAATGGGTTCTGGTAACGGTAACGCCGTCCGGTCCCCTGGCAGACCAGGCTATGTATATCTGGATCAATATCCTGATTCTATGGAGCATTATCATCATTCTCTGCACGGTTCTGGCCTATTATCTGTCCCGGAGAATTTCCGACCGTATTATCCGCGTCAGCAGCCAGATGAACGAAGCCCGCAGCGGACTTCCCCGTCCCATGAAACCGGAGCCTTATCACGATGAAATCGGAGAGCTCATCACTTCCTACAACTATATGGTCCATACCATTAACGATCTGATCAGCAGCCAGCAGCAGGCATCTGAGGAGCTGCGCATCTCGGAATTCAAATCCCTGCAGGCACAGATCAATCCGCATTTCCTCTACAACACCATGGAAATGATCAACTGGATGGCCCAGCAGGGGCGGATTAAAGAGATTGGCATGGCAATCCGGGACCTTTCCCGCTTCTACCGTCTGACTCTTTCCAAAAAAGAAGCCATCAGTACCATTGAAGAAGAAATCGAACATGTGACCATATACGTTCGCCTGCAGAATATGCGCTTCGACAATGCAATTGATTTTGTCGTAGACGTCCCGGATTATCTTACGGAATATTCCATTCCCCGTCTGACCCTGCAGCCTATTGTAGAAAACGCCATCCTGCACGGCATTCTGGAAAAAGAATCTCACAGCGGAACCATCGTTCTTACGGGCTGGGAAGAAGACGATCATATCGTTCTTCTGATTTCAGACGACGGTATAGGCATGGACCGGCAAACTCTGGACAACATTCTCAAAAAAGATGCCAAATCAGATCACGGCGGAAACCATATCGCAATCTACAACACCCACCGCAGGATCCGGATTCTCTATGGAGACTCTTACGGCCTGACTTACCGCAGCACAGAAGGCAAAGGAACGGAAGTGGAAATCCATCTTCCGGCGGAAGCTGCAGCCGATGCGCTTCAGGATATCCGGTCGACCGGAAAAGTTTCATCTCCGAAAGCGGCTGCTTCCCGGACAAAATCTTCCCTGTCCATCCCGGATATCTGGGACCCGCTCCGTCCGGAAGATATCCGAAAGAAATCTCCGTTCCGGCTCAGAATGGAAAAGGCTGCCGATCTGCTCATGGACGCAGGCAGCAACCTTTACTCAATCGCGGAAGAATGCGGCTACCGGGACATGGATTCCTTCAAGCGGGACTTCATCGCCTACTACGGCTACTCTCCTGAAGAATACCGGCAGATTCTGACTTTGCGATAACATTTTCAGTTTTTTCTCCACATACCGGGTGCAAAAACAGCCAGGATGGGGAAGATTTCCAGCCTTCCCGCAAGCATGTCAAAGCACATGACCAGCTTGGGAAGGATCCCGTAACCGGCGAAATTTGCAGAGGGTCCGACCCCCGCCATACCGGGTCCGATATTATTCAGTGTTGCTGCAACGGCAGTAAAGTTCGTCTCCATGTCAAACCCGCTGAGGCTGACCAGCAGAAAAGAGATTGCAAATATAATGAAATAGGCGGTCAGGAATGCATAAACCGAGCGAAGCACATCATGGCTGATCGTTTTTCCATCCATGCGGATTTTTTTTACGCTTCTGGTATTGGCAATGGAGTGCAGCTCCGACCAGACCGAACGGAAGGAAAGGATGACACGGCTGACCTTTATGCCGCCGCCGGTTGATCCTGCACAGGCTCCGATAAACATCAGCATGACCAGAATGGTCTTGGACAGCGATGGCCAGAGGTCGAAGTTCACGCTGGAATAACCGGTTGTTGTGATGATGCTGCCGACCTGGAAGGCGGCTCCTCTCAAGGTATCGGCAAAGCTGTCATACATTCCTGTCCCGTAAGTGTTTAATGTGATGATCGCAATCGATCCCAGAATGATCAGGAGGTAAGTTCTGACTTCCTCCATGCCGAAAGCTTCCTTTGCCTTTCTGCAGAGCAGCAGGTAATAGAAGGCGAAGTTCAGGCCGAAAGCAATCATGAAGATGGTGATGACCCACTGCTGGAAAGGCGTATAGGACGCACAGGACGTATTCAGGATGCCAAAGCCTCCGGTACCTGCGGAACCGAATGTAATGCAGAGAGAATCAAACCAGTACATGCCGGAGCAGAGGAGAATGATGATCTGCGCGATCGTCATGGCAAAATAAATCTTATAGAGAATTTTTGCCGTGTCGCGGACGCGGGGCACAAATTTGGACACGTCCGGTCCCGGACTCTCCGCCTTCATCAGATTCATATGGGACCCCTTCTGGGTCGGAATCAGCATCAGGACAAAAACCAGTACGCCCATGCCGCCGATCCAGTGGGAAAAACTCCTCCACATCAGCGAAACATGGCTTAAAGCCTCAACATCCGTAAGGATACTGGATCCGGTCGTGGTAAAACCCGAAATGATTTCAAAGAGAGCGTCAATATAATCAGGAATTTCCCCGGTTGCTACAAAAGGCAGTGCACCGTATACACTCATGACGATCCAGGCAAGACCAACTGTGACAAAGCCTTCCTTACGATAAATGGACATGTTAGCAGGTTTTTTGAAAGAAAGAGCCCAACCGAGGATAATGGCCCCGGCAGCAAATGCCAGGTAGATCAGTCCCTGCTTTTCCTGATAGATCAGTCCGATCAGGCAGGGAAGAAGAAGCAGGAAGCCTTCGATTTTCAGGACCCATGCCAGTACAAAGCCGATTGCTTTATAATTCATTTTTGGTTACTCATTTCCGCCGCTTTCGCGGTCTTTTCACTCATATACTTATTACGATAAATCCTGCGGATTGCTCCGCTGCTTTCGCAGCTCCCGCAATCCTGACGAAAATGCGCATTACGTGCTATCGCACTCCATGCTTATTTTCGTTATCGCTGCTAATGCAGAGGCAAATCGGCATGCAAGCATGCCATCTGCCTCTGCATTGCAGCCGGATTTATCGTAAGATGTCTAACAGGTCATGGAAGCCGACGTTGGTCGTGAGGACGATGATGGAATCTCCGACTTTAAATTCATCCTGGCCTCCGCAGATGATCAGCTTGCCTCCGCGTACGATTCCCGCGATCAGGACGTTATCCTTGAGCTGCATATCTGCGAGTTTGATGCCGGTAACGCGGGACGGGGCGTTGATGGTAAATTCCATAGCCTCGACCCTGCCGTCCAGAAGGCGGTAAAGCGTCTCCATGTTGCTGTCCATGCTGTTGCTCATGGCGCGGACATACTGGAGAATCCTCTGCGCCGTCAGCGACCTGGGATTGATAATGCTGTCCAGGTGCAGATTCTTGATGACATCGCCGAACTCAATATGGTTCATCTTGGTGACAACTTTGGTACGGACCTTTGTCTGCGCATAAAGAGAAATGATGGCATTGACTTCATCAATGCCGGTGCAGGATACAAAAGCATCCATATCCTCCAGGCGCTCTTCTGCCAGAATATCCTGACTGGATCCGTCTCCCAGGTCTACGATGGCCTGAGGAAAGAGATCGCTCAGTTCTTCGCAGCGGTCGGCGTTTTTTTCAATAATCTTGACGTCAATTCCCATCTTAAGCAGGATTTCAGTCAGGTAGAAGGTAATCTCACCTCCGCCTACGATCAGGACGTTTTTGACCCGGTTGGTACGAATGCCAATCTTGCGGAAGAACTTTTCGGTTTGGGCAGGCTCTGTAATAACTGTCAGAACGTCACCTGCCTGAGGGACAAAGTTTCCTTTGGGGATGATGATCTGGTCGCCCCGTTCCGCAATGCAGACCAGCACATTCTGCTCAATCTGACGTGAAAACTCATACATAGGCTTGCCAACCATCAGAGAATTCTCCGGAAGCTCGAACCTTAAAAGGTCGATCCTTTCCTTGGAAAAACTGTCAATCTCGATAGCGTTGGGGAAACGCAGAAGCCTGGAAATCTCACGTGCTGCTTCAAGTTCCGGATTGATCGTCATGGACAGCTGCAGTTCTTTCCTCAGAAAATCCCTCTCTGTTGAATAAATCGGATTCCTTACGCGGGCAATGGTACGGACGTCTGCCTGTCTCTTGGCTACGACGCAGCATAGAAGGTTGACTTCATCACTTTCTGTTACCGCGATCAAAAGGTCGGTATGCTCCAGATCTGCCTGCTGCAGGACACGATAGCTCGTTCCGTTTCCTTCGATACCCATGACATCGTAAGTTTCTGAAATATCTCTCACGACTTCCGGATTTGTATCAATGACCGTAACGTTATTGTCTTCTTCCGAAAGCTGTGCAGCCAGCGTACTGCCGACCTTTCCGCAGCCTACAACGATAATCTGCATATCTGTTTTTTTCTCCTCTGTGAATCCTGTATCGATTCCCGAATAAAACATATCCCATGCAGAATCTGACCCTGTCGGATTCCTGTAAAAAAACGGAACATGTTCTTCCAATCGTCTCTGCAACTGCCTGTGGGTTTTCCGGGAAAACAAAAGCCCAATACATAGGGATTATATCACCCGCATTCATTTTAAACAACAAAGGCGCCGCAGCCGGACAGCCGGGGTTTGAAAAATGTTTGAAAAATCATGTTAAAAATTGCAATAAACAGCTGTAATTTTTTTGCCTTGAACATCCGGCAGGACTTTTCTAATATAAAAGAATGAATGAAAAAAAAGCAAGCCGGACCTCCGGAAATTTTTATCTCACCGAAAATATGCTCAAGGTCATAGCCTGCCTGGCCATGCTGTGCGACCACATTCCCAAAGTTATGGGAATCGGCGGCCTGCCTTATGCCGTCATGTCCCAGGTCATAGGCCGCATTGCCTTCCCTCTTTTCTGCTTCTTCCTGGTCGAGGGTTTTTTCCACACGCAGAAGCTTGGAGCTTATCTTGGCCGTCTCCTTCTCCTAGCCGTTCTTTCGGAAATCCCCTATGACCTGGCTCTCCACGACCGTCTATTGGAATTCGGAAATCAAAACGCGGTTTTTACCCTTTTCCTGGGTCTTCTGCTGTTGACGGCTGTGGCAGAAATTCCTGTACTTGCCCGCTGGCAGGACGCCCTCCTGACAGGTTCTTCCGGTTCGCAGGCATGGAAACAGGTCCCGGCGTCACTGATCGTGCCTGCCCTTTTCTGCCTCCTCGCCGCGATTTTGCACCTGGACTATGGCTGGAGCGGCATTCTTTGCATTTATGTTCTTTTTTGTCTTCATGGCCGTATGAGCCCGGCGTCAGCCCTTCTCTTCGGCTGTATCGCTCTGAATCTGGACCTGTTCTCCGACCCCGGCGCTTTCCTGGCCGTCCCTTTTGTCTTTGCTTACAGCGGGAAGCGGGGAAGCAGAAAATTAAAATGGGGCTTTTACCTCTTTTATCCCCTCCACTTATTCTTGCTCTTCCTGCTGTCGGCAATCTGAGGCGGCAAAGTGCCTTTCTAGTCGCACGCGCAAACTAGATGCGCAGAGATCTTCGATTTCACTGTGCTTCTTCTGTTCTTGCGGTCTTAAAGCAAACGGGCCAGCCCAATATGGGCTGACCCGTTTTACCGTTTCCTGCCAAAGGGACAGACAGGTTAATTGAATTTGAGTACAACTGCGCCGTAAGCGGGCAGATCGAAGGCGACCCGATAAGGCTGGCCGTCGCACTCTCCCTTTTCCGCCTTGAAGGAAGCGGGAAGCTCGTGGTCTCCGCCATATTTCACCGAACGGTCGTCCAATACCAGGCGATAGGTTCCCTCTTTGGGGACGCCGACCATATAATCCGGGCGTGCAACCGGCGTAAAGTTAACCACAAAGACCAGGTTATCCTTCTTTGTCGGCGACCAGCGGATAAAGCTGAAGATGCTGCGGTCGCCGTCATTGGCGTTAATCCATTCGAAGCCTTCATATCCGGAATCGTTGGCATGGAGTGCCGGATACTTGCGGTAGACAGCATTCAAGTCACGGACGTATGCCTGCAGGTGCTCATTCTTCTTGTCCTCAAGAAGAGGCCAGTCTATTTCCCGTTCCTCGCTCCACTCGCGGTACTGACCGATGTCCTGTCCCATGAAGAGGAGCTTCTTGCCCGGATGGCCCCACATAAAGGTATAGCCCGCCATCAGGTTCAGGAACTTATCCATATCCTCTCCCGGCATCTTATTGATCATGGAGCACTTGAGATGGACGACTTCGTCATGAGAGAGGACCAGAATATAGTTCTCACTGAATGCATAAGTCATAGCGAACGTCATCTTGTTGTGGTTGAATTTCCGGAAATAAGGATCCAGCTTCATGTACTCCAGGAAGTCGTGCATCCAGCCCATGTTCCATTTAAGGGTAAAGCCAAGGCCGTCATCTTCGACGTCTCCAGTGACCTTCGGCCACGCCGTAGATTCCTCGGCGATCATCATGACGCCTTTATTTCTTCCGGTAACCAGCGAGTTCAGATGCTTGAAAAACTCTATGGCTTCCAGATTCTCGTTTCCGCCGTATTTATTAGCAATCCACTCTCCGTCCTTGCGTCCGTAGTCCAGGTATAGCATAGATGCCACCGCATCTACCCGAAGACCGTCGACATGGAATTCCTCAACCCAGTAAAGGGCGTTGGCTAACAGGAAGTTCTTAACTTCCGGCCTTCCGTAATTGAAAATCTTTGTTCCCCAGTCCGGATGTTCGCCCTGTCTGGGATCTGCATGCTCATAGACGGCGTCTCCGTCAAAATTTGCCAGTCCCTCCGCATTCTTGGGGAAGTGGGCCGGCACCCAGTCCAGGATGACGCCGATCCCGTTCTTATGCAGATAATCCACCAGATATTTGAAGTCCTGCGGTGCTCCGTAACGTGAAGTCGGAGCAAAATAGCCGGTGACCTGATATCCCCAGGACGCATCGAGCGGATGCTCGGCAATGCCCATCAGCTCGACATGGGTATAACCCATATCCTTGACGTAATCTGTTACAGCATGGGCAAACGTTTTGTAATCGTAGAACCCTTCCGGATTCTCTTCCGAATAAGGATGCTTTTTCCAGGAACCCGGATGGACCTCGTAAATAGAAAGAGCCGACGTATGCGGATTAAAAGAGGTTCTCTTTTTCATCCACGCGCTGTCATGCCAGGTATAAGAAATGTCTGCAACGCGGGAAGCCGTGCCCGGACGTTTCTCTGCCCAGTTTCCATACGGGTCTGCCTTGTAAAGCTTCTCCCCGCTTGCCGCATGGATCAGATATTTATAAAGCTGGCCGACTTCCGCTCCCGGAACGAACAGCTGGTAAACACCGATCTCGGCGACTTTTTCCATTGGAAGAGATTCCTCGTTCCAGTCATTGAATTCTCCAATGACATTGACCCCCTGGGCATTAGGTGCCCAGACCGTGAACCAGACGCCTTCTTTACCGCCCTCTTTCGCCTTATGGGCACCCATCTTGCGATAAAGATCATAATGGGTGGCATGATCAAAAAGATACTGGTCCAGATCCCCAAAATGATAGTCATACGGTTTCTTAGACAGCGCGGCCGCTGCTTTTCCCTTTGCCGCAGCGGATGGCCTTCTGCCTGTCTTTCCGGAAGCTTTTCTTCCTGCTGTCTTCGCCGCCTTCGGGACTTCTATTCCTGCCTGTGCGGATGCTTTTGATACTGCTTTTTTTCTCCTGCCTGTATTTGCCATGATCATGCCTCCTGCAGAGATTTCGTCAAAGAAAATCCGCTTCTCTTCTCTGCTTTTGTGTAAACAGCCATATTTTTTTCACGTACCGGCTGTTATCTTGTGAACTTTTATAGATAGTTTACCAGAATTAATGCCTAATGACCATACATTTTTGATTACAGTGTCACGGACTCCTTGCCCATTATTCTATACAGTTGGCACGCGTTCTTCCAGGTGGTCTCTTCGACCTGCTCTCTGCTAATGCCCTTGATCTCCGCTATTTTTTCCGCAACAAAGTTCAGATAGCCTGAGAAGTTGCGGCGGCCGCGATTCGGTTCCGGTGCCATATAGGGGCAGTCTGTCTCCAGAACAATGCGTTCCAGAGGGGCATAGCTTACGACCTCCTTGACCTTCCTTGCGTTTTTGAAGGTAACGACCCCTCCGATTCCCAGATACAGCCCCATATCGAGATATTGTCCCGCAATTTCGGTACTGTAGGAAAAGCAGTGCATGACGCCTCCGATAGAAGATAAGTCCATGGCTCTTGCAATCTCCAGGGTGTCCTCCGCCGCGTCTCTGCTGTGTATAATGACCGGGAGTTTTTCCTGACGGGCAAGGTCCAGCTGCATCTCAAAGCACTTTTTCTGAACTTCCTTCTTATCCTTCTCCCAGTGGTAATCCAGTCCGATTTCCCCCACTGCGACAGCATGCTCCCGCTTCAGCATAACGCGGATCCTGTCCAGACCGGCCGAGTCCATTTTTTCTGCGTCATCCGGGTGGATTCCGTATGCCGCGTAAACTTTGGGAAGTACGGCATCCGGATTTTCCTTCCTGATATCCCCCGGCAGATCTTCCGCAACATAGCGGACGCCTTCCAGGCTGTCGAATGTGGAACCTACGTCCACAAAAGCTCCGACTCCGCAGGAGGCAAGAGAAGCAATCGTCTCTCTCTGATCTTCCGAAAATGCCCGGTCTTCATAGTGCGCATGTGTATCAAAAATCATGTTTTTCCTTTTCCTTTGAAAAAATTTTTCCTTTACTTCGGCTGCAGTATATTCCTCTTAACGCAGCAGCTGTGGAACCGCCCGCTGCCGTATCCATAGAATGAGATGTATGCTGAAAAATATGATGCCGGAAACTATTTTTTTATAAAAGAGAAGCCCTGCCCTGTCTTCACCGCCTCAAAAAGGCGGTTCCGCATGGGCGGGGCTTTTCCCTTATCTAGCTTGACTGATTTTGCTTTTAGTTTTCCTTGGCGATAATCTTGGTTGCGATCTCGCCGGAATGGGTCTTCCAGATACTGTTTTCCGGAACGACGCCTCTGACGCAGGACGTTGGATAGATATCACAGTTTCTGCCGATAACGGTCCCCGGGTTCAGAACGGAATTGCATCCGACTTCCACATGGTCCCCCAGCATAGCCCCGAACTTTTTCAGTCCGGTCTCAATCTGTTCTTCGCCATTGTGGACGACAACCGGTTTCTTGTCGCTCTTGACGTTGGATGTGATGCTTCCGGCACCCATATGGCTGTAATAGCCCAGAATAGAGTCTCCCACATAGTTGTAATGCGGGGTCTGGACGTGATCAAACAGGATGACGTTCTTGAGTTCAACCGAATTGCCGACGACACAGTCCTCGCCGACCAGGGCGCTGCCGCGGATAAAAGCGCAGTGCCGGACTTCGGTTCGCGCGCCGATAATGCAGGGTGCTCCCAGATAGGCAGAATCAAAAACATGCGCGGTCTTGTGGACCCATACATTCTCGGCGGCTTCATCGTATTCGGCAGGATCCAGCGACGGTCCGAGCCGTAGGATAAAATCCTTCAGCCCCTTCAGCGCTTCCCATGGATAGGTGAACTGCCTCAGATAGTCTCCTGCAAGCGTGTGGTCCAGGTCATAGAGATCGGTAATGGTATACATTTTTCAAGCCTCCAGTCCCTCAGCCTTAATGACATCAACAAGCTGATCGACATATTTCTCACAGATTTCGTCTGTTCCCGCTTCGACCATAACGCGGATCTTTGGCTCTGTGCCGGAAGCGCGCAGCAGAATTCTTCCATCATCACCCAGTTCTCCGGCAACACGGTCAACGGCTGCCAGGACGGCCGGGTTCTTCTGGGCCGCTTCCTTATCCTTAACAACGACATTTTTCAGGCACTGGGGATAAATCTTCATCTCATCTGCCAGCATAGAAAGCGGAAGCTTTTTGTCCAGCATCGTCTGCATGACCATAAGAGAAGTCAGAATCCCGTCTCCTGTCGTGGCGTACTTTTCAAAAATGATATGGCCGCTCTGTTCACCGCCGAGGCTGAAATGGTTCTTCATCATGCACTCAGCTACATATTTATCACCGACCGAAGTCTTTTCTGTGCGGATCCCTACTGCTTCGCAGGCTTTGTAGAGTCCCATATTGGACATAACGGTCGTTACAATCGTGTTCCCGTCCAGCTTGCCAAGCTCTTTAAGATGCTTGCCGCAGAGATACATGATCCGGTCTCCGTCAACGACGTTTCCTTTTTCGTCAACAGCCAGGCAGCGGTCAGCATCGCCGTCGTATGCAAAACCAACGTTCAGGTTATTATCTCTCACGAACTTCTGCAGTCCCTCGATATGGGTAGAACCGCAATGATCGTTGATGTTGAGGCCATCCGGCGTATTGTTGATGACGTAAACCTTGGCTCCCAGCGCTTCAAAAACAGAGCGGGCAATATTCCAGGAAGAACCGTTTGCACAATCGATTCCGACTCTGCAGCCGTTAAAGCCTCTTGTCGGAATCGTCATCAGAAAACCGATATAACGGTTTCTGCCGCTGGCATAGTCGATGGCATTGCCAAGGTGCTCTCTTTCGGCATAAGGCACTTCCGGAATTTCTCCGTCAATATATTTTTCTATCTGTTCTTCGATTTCCGGCTCAATCTTCTGGCCGTTGGCGCGCATAATCTTGATCCCGTTGTCATAATAGGGGTTATGCGATGCGGAAATCATAATCCCGCAGTCAAATCCGTCCATTCTTGTACAATAGGATACGGAAGGCGTCGTCGTTACATGCAGAAGATAGACATCTGCTCCGGAGGAAGTAAGACCGGAGGAAAGCGCATTCTCCAGCATATAGCTGCTTCTTCTGGTATCTTTTCCTATCACGATCCTGGCTCTTCCGTCTTCATGATTTTTTCCATAATACCAGCCCAGATAACGGCCGATCTGGAAAGCCCGGACTGCCGTCAGCTGCTTATTCACTTCACCGCGGAAGCCGTCAGTTCCAAAATATTTTCCCATTTCCCTGCTCTCTTTCGATTTTCTTTTTTCCGGAGTGGAATCTCCCGCCGGCGCAGCAAGCGCAAGGCAGGAGATTCCGCCCGCTTTTCTTATTATTTTTTTATCAGCTGATAACCGATCCGGAAGGCATATCCTTCTCCGGGTTCATCAGGCATACATTTCCATCAGCATCTTCCGCGCAGAGGATCATACCCTCAGAATCGATGCCGGCGAGTTTTGCCGGCTTCAGGTTGATCAGGCACATAACTTTTCTGCCGACCATTTCTTCCGGCGTATACCATTTCTGGATTCCGGAAACGATCTGGCGTACCTGGTCTCCGATTTTGACTTTTGAACAGAGCAGCTTTTTGGATTTTTTCACCTTCTCGCAGGCAATGACCTCGCCGACTGCAAACTGCATCTTTGCAAAATCATCGATTGTGATTTCGTCCTTGGCTTCTACGTGAATCTCTTTCGCTGCCTCTTCTGTTTCCTCACCTGCGGCGCCGCCCTGTCCGAGGGCCTCTTTCACTCCTGCAGCTGCTTTCTGAGCCGCCTGCTTCTCATTGACCGCAGCCATAACGTCTTCCAGCTTCATCCTTGCAAAAAGGATCTCCGGCTTATCCGTAACATGATTTCCGGAAGGATAAAGACCAAACTTGTCCAGATCTGCGTAGTCGCGTTTTTCCGCCCCAAGCTGGGCAAGGATCTTATCGCTCGTTTCCGGCATGTAGGCTTCCAGGAGGGAAGCGCCGATGACAATGGAGTCGACAAGATTATAGAGCACGGTTGCCAGACGGTCCTTCCTGGCTTCATCCTTGGCCAGAACCCATGGAGCCGTCTCATCGATATATTTATTGCAGCGTTTGAAGAGGTTGAAGATCTCCGTCAGAGAATCCGCAACCTTGAGGCAGGCCATCTTGTCCTCTACCTTCTGCGCTGTTCCGCATACGACAGCCTTAAGGTCTTCGTCGACCGCTTCCGCTGCGCCTGCGTCCCGAACCTCTCCGCCGAAATACTTATTGGTCATGGCAATGGTACGGTTAACCAGGTTACCCAGCGTATTGGCAAGGTCGGAATTCATGCGTTCAACCATAAGATCCCAGCTGATGACGCCGTCGTTCTCGAATGGCATCTCATGCAGGACGAAATAACGGACAGCGTCCACGCCGAACATCTCTACCAGATCGTCCGCATAAATGACGTTTCCTTTTGACTTGCTCATCTTGCCGTCAGCCTGCAGGAGCCAGGGATGTCCGAATACCTGTTTCGGCAGAGGCAGATCCAGACTCATCAGGAAGATTGGCCAGTAGATCGTATGGAAACGGATGATATCCTTTCCGATCAGATGCAGATCCGCCGGCCAGTATTTCCCGAACATCGGATCGCTGTTTCCATCCACGTCGTAGCCCAGTCCTGTAATGTAGTTAGTCAGGGCGTCCAGCCAGACGTAGACAACGTGCTTGGGATCAAAATCTACCGGAATACCCCAGGTAAAGCTGGTTCTGGAAACGCAGAGGTCCTGAAGTCCCGGAAGCAGGAAGTTGTTCATCATCTCGTTTTTTCTGGAAACGGGCTGGATAAACTCCGGATGCTCGTTAATATAATCGATCAGCCTCTGCGCGTACTTGCTCATCTTGAAGAAATAGGCTTCTTCTCTAGCCTTTGTTACCGGTCGGCCGCAGTCCGGACATCTGCCGTCCACCAGCTGGCTCTCGGTCCAGAAAGACTCACAGGGCGTACAGTACCAGCCTTCATAATAGCCTTTATAAATGTCGCCCTTGTCGTACATCTTTTTAAACATTTTTTTGACCTGCTTCTCATGATCTTCGTCCGTCGTGCGGATAAAGCGGTCATAGGAAGTGTTCATCAGGTCCCAGATTCTCTTGATCTCAGCCGCGGTCCGGTCTACATATTCCTTAGGCGTGCAGCCGGCTTCTTCAGCCTTCAGTTCAATCTTCTGGCCGTGCTCGTCGGTCCCGGTCTGGAAACGAACATCGTAGCCCTGCATCCTGCGGAATCTGACGATACTGTCTGCCAGAACGATTTCATAAGTGTTTCCAATATGCGGTTTTCCTGACGCATAGGCAATTGCCGTCGTCAGATAATAAGGCTTGTTATTGACTTTTTCCATGCGTATTCACCTTCTTATTTGCTTTGCCTTTATGCAGGAAATCTCCGGCAGGCAAGGGTGCTTTCCAGTCCCTTTGCCTGCCGGAGCTGCTTCATTTTCTCTTATGCCCGTTTTCCTGTGCGGACACGGATCCTGCTGATCATGCCGGGCAGGGATTTGGATTTTTCTTTAAAGGCTGCCTCTGTCATCAGGCCGGTAAGGAAGCCGAATTCTTCCCCTACAGAAGGAATGCTGACCGGTTCCACATCTCCGAAGATTTCGGTAACGATGGGCAGATCTGCTGCCAGGCTTCCGGATACACGTACGAAGAATCTGCTGTAGATATCGTCAATATTCATGAGCTCCAGCTTCTCAGAACTCCAGCCCTGGGATACATAGGATTCCAGATGTTTGGCACAGTCTACAACGTCAGCAACAACCGCGCTGGCGGTCGGAAGCTTGCCGGCTCCGCTTCCATAGAACATAGCGTCTCCGAGAACATTGCCATGAACAAAAATCGCGTTAAAAACGCCATTGACAGAGAAAAGCGGGCTGGTCGAATCAATCATAACCGGGGAAACCATGGCGGCGAAGCCGTTGCCGATTCTGCGGCTGGTTGCCAGAAGCTTGATGGAAAATCCCATAGCCTGGGCATATTTGATATCCGCTGCCGTGATTTTGGAAATTCCCTCTGTATAAATATCTTCGTAATCGACAAGATTTCCGTAAGCTAAAGACGACAGAATAGCAATCTTGCGGCAGGCATCATAACCTTCGATATCCGCTTCCGGATTGCGCTCCGCATAGCCGTTCTCCTGGGCTTCCTTCAGGGCATCCGCAAAATCAGATCCCTGCTGGGCCATCTGGGTCAGGATATAGTTTGTGGTACCGTTGAGAATGCCGGTAACCTCTTCAATCTCATCTGCAGTCAGTGAGGAGTTGAGCGGCCGGATGATCGGGATTCCGCCTCCGCAGCTTGCCTCAAACATATAATTGCAGTTATGCTCTTTAGCCAGGCTGATCAGTTCCGTACCGAACTTCGCGACCAGTTCCTTATTGGACGTGCAGACGCTCTTGCCTGCTTCCAGACTTTGCTTTGTGAATTCATAAGCCGGATGCAGCCCGCCCATAGTCTCAACAACAATATTCACTTCCGGATCATTCACGATATCATTGAAATTGTGCGTCAACACTTCCTGGACCGGATTGCCCGGAAAATCTCTGAGGTCGAGCACATAACGGATGTTAATCTCGTCGCCGGCCTTTCTGTTAATGCTGCTGTGGTTCTTCTCAATAACTTCTACGACGCCTGAACCTACCGTGCCGTAGCCTAGTACCGCAATATTTACCATTCTCTTTCAAATACCCCTAAAAAAAATCGCCGTTCTCTAAAAATGTCTGCCCGCAAAGCCCGCAATGTTCCGGGAAAAGCTTTTCTATTCTCCGGACGGATTTCTTACTTGCCCTGCTTTAGTCGCGTCCCAATATCTGCAGTTTCTGCACGCCGTTCATTCCTTCGATGCAGTGTACCATTCCGTCCACGTCGCATCCAACCGGCAGTTCCACGCTGATGGAAAGCGTTGCCAGTCCGTTAATAGGAATCGACTGATGGATGGTCAGGATATTGCCGGAAAAGCGTGCAACTGTTTCCAGTATTCCGGACAGGATGCCCGGAACGTCGTTAATCTGGAGCATGAAGTTGATATTTGTTCCTCCCGCGCTTTCGTGGAAGGGAAAAATATCATCCTGATATTTGTAAAAAGAACTCCTGCTGATTCCAACTGCGTCGGCTGCCTGCTGAACCGTAAGCTTTCCGGATTTCATGAGTTTCCGTGCTTCCAGGACCTTAAGCAGCACATCCGGTACTGCTTTCCCGCGGACCAGATAATAGGCGTCCTTTTCCGTTTTTTTCTCCTGAGTCATTCTTACCTGCCGCCGTGCAAAAACATTTGCCTCACATGTTCTCTTCTGCCTGCTTTCTGTTCAGTGCGGTCCACTTCAGATAGGCATAAATAAATCCATCAATATCGCCGTCGAGTACCTGATCCGCCTGCGCTTTTTCAAAATTGGTACGGTGGTCCTTGACCATCGTATAAGGCTGAAGGACATAAGAGCGGATCTGATGTCCCCATGCAATATCGGTGACCTCGCCGCGGATTCCGTTCAGCTTCTCCTGCTGCTTCTCCAGTTCAAGCATATACAGCTTTGCTTTCAGGACCTGCATAGCCTTGTCCTTATTCATATGCTGAGAACGCTCATTCTGGCAGGTTACAACAATACCGGTCGGCAGATGGGTAATGCGAATTGCCGAAGAGGTCTTGTTGATATGCTGGCCGCCGGCGCCGCTGGAACGATAGGTATCGACACGGATATCCTCATCCCTTACCTCAATGTCAATGTCTGTCTCAATATCCGGCATAACGTCGCAGGAGACAAAGGAAGTCTGTCTCTTTGCATTCGCGTTAAAAGGAGAAATTCTGACCAGACGGTGTACGCCCTTCTCAGACTTGAGGAAACCATAGGCATTTTCTCCGTTCACCTGGAAAGTAACAGACTTGACGCCTGCCTCATCTCCTTCCAGGAAGTCCAGCTCCTCGATGGAAAAATTATGGCGCTGGGCCCATCTGGTATACATACGGTAAAGCATGCCGCACCAGTCCATGGCTTCCGTACCGCCGGCTCCTGCATTCAGAGAAACAATAGCGTTCAGTCCATCATACTCTTCCGACAGGAGCGTACGAATACGGATCTCTTCGAGCTGTTCCTCGAACTCATCCAGCATCTCCTCAATCTCCGGTACAACGGAAGCATCGTCCTCTTCCTCTCCCATTTCGATCATCGTCTCGATGTCTTCCTTCTGGGAAACCAGCTTCTTATAAGTATCTCTGTCATTCTTCAGATTTCCGAGCTCCTTCGTCTGTTTCTGTGCTTCTTCCGCATCATCCCAGAAATTCGGCTCTTCCATCTTCCTCTCTAATTCTTCGATCCTCTGCTCTTTATTAGCGAGGTCAAAGTGAATCCCTCACTTCCACTAATGGTTTTTCCGCGTCTTTCACGCGAGTTTTAAATTCTTCTAACTCGAGAACCACTAATGTCACCACCTTTCGTAATAACAAAATTTAAAAAATTTAATCAAGCACTCTTGCGCCCGTGACACTGCTTATACTTAAGTCCGGACCCACACGGGCATGGATCGTTGGGATAAATCTTCTTTTCCTTCTTCTGGACCGGTTTCTTCTTGTCGGAGTCGTCCCGGTTGGTACCGGTTACTTCAGCGACCTGCTCACGTTCCACCTTCTGCTCGACGTGTACATGGTAGAGCAATCTGACCGTATCCTGCTGGATCATTCCGGTCATTTCATTGAACATATCATAAGCGAGGTTCTTGTATTCAATCTTGGGATCGCGCTGACCGTAAGCGGCAAGACCGATACCCTGGCGCAGCTGTTCCATATCGTCGATATGGTTCATCCACTTCTCGTCGATGACGCGAAGAAGGATGACGCGCTCAAGCTCACGGATCTGTTCCTCCGGGAATTCGCTTTCCTTCTCAGCATAGAGCTTGACAGCGTCTTCCTTCAGCTTCTGCTTCAGCTGGCCTTTATTAAGGTCCCTGCAGTATTCCTGTGTAATAACAGGGAGCGGAATGATCTGCAGAAGCAGACGGTTGAGTTCCTTCAGGTCCCACTCTTCCGGTTCAGCGTCATCCGCGATACAGGTATCGACCATAGTCTCGACCGTATCGTTGATCATCTTCATGATGGAATCACGCATGTTCTCGCCGTTCAGAACGCGGCGGCGGTCCTTGTAGATGATTTCACGCTGCTCGTTATTTACCGCATCGTAATCAAGAAGATTCTTGCGGATTCCGTAGTTATTGCCTTCAATTCTCTTCTGGGCTTTTTCAATCGCGCTGGAAAGCATCTTGTGCTGGATCTGCTCGCCTTCCTGGACGCCAAGTGCCTTGAAGGTGTTCATCAGCTTCTCGGAGCCGAACAGTCTCATCAGGTCGTCTTCCAGTGAAATATAGAAAATAGATTCACCCGGATCGCCCTGACGTCCGGAACGTCCGCGCAGCTGATTGTCAATACGTCTGGATTCATGACGCTCTGTGCCGATAATCTTCAGGCCGCCGGCTTCTCTCGCCTTATCGTCCAGCTTGATATCGGTTCCTCGTCCGGCCATATTGGTCGCAATGGTAACGCTTCCGAACTCACCGGCATGGGATACGATCTCCGCCTCAAGTTCATGGTACTTGGCGTTCAGGACCTGGTGCTGGATTCCTTCCTTGTTCAGCATTCTGGAGAGAAGTTCGGAAGTATCAATATTGACGGTACCAACCAGGACAGGCTGTCCGGTCTCGTGCGTTCTCTTGACATCCTCCACAACCGCCTGATATTTTTCTTTCTTGGTCATGTAGACGGCATCGTCATGATCGACACGGGCAACCGGCTTGTTAGTCGGAATTTCAATGACGTCCATGCCATAGATATCGCGGAACTCCTGTTCCTCAGTCAGAGCGGTACCGGTCATGCCGGCTTTTTTCTTATACTTATTGAAGAAGTTCTGGAAGGTAATGGTCGCGAGCGTTTTGCTCTCCCGGCGTACCTTTACATGCTCCTTTGCCTCAATTGCCTGATGCAGGCCGTCCGAATAACGGCGTCCCGGCATAATTCGTCCGGTAAATTCATCTACGATATAAACCTGGTCGTCCTTGACGACGTAATCCTGGTCGCGGAACATCAGATAATTGGCTCTGAGGGCCAGGATAATGTTATGGTTGATCTCAAGATTTTCCGGATCGGACAGGTTCTTGATATGAAAAAACTGTTCGACCTTATGAACGCCCTGTTCGGTCAGGGTGACGATCTTATCCTTCTCGTTTACGATGAAGTCTCCGGTCTCCTCGATTTCTTCACCCATCATAGCGGAAATCTTGGTCACTTCTCCGGAAGCCTCGCCCTTCTGCAGCTGATGCGCCAGAATATCACAGGTCTCATAAAGCTTTGTAGACTTCCCACTCTGTCCGGAAATGATCAGAGGCGTACGCGCCTCATCAATCAGGACGGAGTCGACCTCATCAATAATAGCATAAGGAAGTCCCCGCTGGACCAGCTGCTCCTTATAGATGACCATGTTGTCACGCAGGTAATCAAAGCCGTCTTCATTGTTGGTGACGTAGGTAATATCGCAGTTATAAGCTTCGCGCCTCTCATCGTTCTTCATCTGGTTCAGAACAACGCCTACCGTCAGTCCCATAAACTCATGCGCTTTACCCATCCAGTTGCGGTCTCGGTTAGCCAGGTAATCATTGACCGTAATGATGTGCACCCCTTCGCCGGAAAGGGCATTCAGGTATGCCGGAAGGGTAGCGACAAGGGTTTTTCCTTCACCGGTCCTCATCTCTGCGATACGTCCCTGATGAAGAATGATGCCGCCGATGATCTGAACTCGGTACGGTTCCATGCCCAGCACCCGCTTATCTGCTTCTCTGATTGCTGCAAAAGCCTCCGGAAGGATATCGTCCAGAGTCTCTCCCTTGGCCAGCCTGTCCTTGAACTCCTTGGTCTTGCCCTTCAGTTCATCGTCGGAAAGCTTCTGCATGGCCGGTCTGTAGGACTCAACCTTATCTACGATCGGGTAGATTCGCTTCAGCTCCCGCTGGCTGTGGGTTCCAAAAATTTTTTCTGCAAAACTCATGTGTTTAAATCTGCTCCTTAAAAGTCATTTGCTCCGCCCTGAAGTTTGGCAAGCGCGTTGAACTTGTTTTTTACGTTCTGTTCTCTTGCAGGATAGAACAGCTTTGCGCCGCGGGGCGACGCTTTTTTCTCGTGTCACACCGCGGCGTAGAAAACAGTTCCGGATATCTGATAGCTCAGCTTTCGGGTTCGATCAGTCCGTAAGTATTGCCTTTACGTTTATAGACAACGCATGTCTGATCATTCTCTGCATTGATGAAAACGAAGAAGCTGTGCCCGAGAAGTTCCATCTGGACGCAGGCATCTTCCGGATACATAGGCTTGAGCGGAATCTTCTTGGTACGCTCAATCACGATATCCTCGCTCTCAAGATAGTCATTGTCAATATAAGCCTTCTGGAAGTTTACCGCATTCTGCTTCTTGTCAATGATCTTGTTCTTATATTTACGGAGCTGCCTCTCGATTACCTCTTCTACCAGGTCAATGGATACATACATGTCGTTGCTGACCTGCTCCGAACGGATGATCCTTCCCTTTACCGGAATGGTAACCTCTATTTTCTGGCGCTCTTTCTCGACATCCAGTGTAACCTTCACCGTAGTATCCGGAGTGAAATACCGCTCCAGTTTAGACAGTTTCTCAGTGATGATCTTCCTCAGGCTGTCTGTAACCTCGATGTTCTTTCCACTGATGGTAATATTCATAATCAACGCCCCCTTTGCCGCCATGCGTCCATCCACTGAATAAATGACGATGGTACACCAAGTTTTTTGTATGCTTTATTATAACAAGCCCGTCCATCCTTTGCAATCCATGAAACAGGCCTGCATTCCTGCAGTTCCGCCTGCAATTATGAAATATTGCTAAAATTCCGAAAAAAACGGACTTCCCCCGGCTTTCGCCTTCCGTGCGAATGTTAAAAAAAACATGTCCTGCAGTTTTTTACAGGCTCCGTTCAAGCATTCGCTCAGATCTGCTTCTTCATGATGCTGTTATATACATCCCGTTTGGAAATTCCTCTGTCCCTGGCCACCATTTTCATGGCTTCCCTGCGGTCAATTCCCTGATTTTCATAAAGCTCCATGTGCTCTTCTATGGAGAGCTCCTGCCATTTCTCCTGCTCGGCTTTTTCGAGTTCCTTTCGGTCTTTTCCCTCTATTACCAGCACATATTCGCCGCGGGGTTCGTTCTCTTCATAGAAAGCAAGCGCGCTGTCCAGACAGAACTGCTGAACTTCCTCGTGTGTTTTTGTAAGTTCCCTGCAGAGAGCGATCCTGCGTTCTCCTCCGAGTATTTCCTTCAGTTCTGAAAGTGTTTTTGTCAGGCGGTGCGGAGCTTCATAAAGTATTATCGTGCGGGCCTCATCGGTCAGATCAGCGAGGACCTGCCGTCTCTCCTTCCTGTCTGCCGGCAAAAACGCCTCAAAGACAAACCTCCTGGTCGGCATGCCGGACATGGTCAGGGCGGTAATGCAGGCTGCCGGTCCCGGAAGAGACGTCACCCGGATTCCTGCTTTAATCGCGCGGCGGACCAGGTCTTCTCCCGGATCGGAAATTCCCGGTGTTCCGGCATCCGTAATAAGAGCAATGACAACTCCCTCCTGCATTTTTTCCAGAAGAACCGTCCCCTTGTCTGCTTTATTATATTCGTGGTAGCTGGTCATAGGTGTATGGATGTCAAAATGATTAAGCAGCTTGATGCTGTTTCTGGTATCTTCCGCCGCGATCAGGTCCGCTTCTTTCAATGCCTGTATGACCCGCGGCGTCATATCATTCAGATTGCCGATCGGCGTTGCGCATAAGATTAATTTCCCGGCCATACTCTAATATCCTTCCCGTTTTCCTATGTAATCTTTTTCCCGGAAATCAAACCTGTTATTCCACGTTTTGTAAAGCAAGGCAAAACCTGCTTCGTTCGGTCGCTGCAAGAGTTTTTTTCAACCGGAGGCCCCTGCCGGCATCCATCAGATCCGGCTTCCCCAATTACCGCCCGTCCCCGTAGATTTCCCGGATTTCATCCGTATAAACCCCGGGCTCCTTGTAGACGAAAAGCGGTTTTTCCACGGTCAGTCTGGATCTGCCGCCCTTGCATGCTTCGATCAGGACCATGTTCGGTTCGCGTTCCGCGTAAGGATATACCAGCCTTATACGCTTAGGCTCCAGGCGGTTCGCCGTCAGTTTCCCGAAAATTTCCACCAGGCGAAAAGGCCTGTGGATCAGAAAGAAACGTCCTCTGTCCTTCAGCACTTTCGATGCCTGCGCTGCTATATCATCAAATGTGCAGAGCACTTCATGTCTGGCAATCGCTTCCGCGTCGCTGGGGTTCTTCAATCCATGGCTGCCGATCATATAAGGCGG
>JAXJVN010000029.1:0-1759 GCA_036308545.1 Eubacterium sp.
CACCTCAACTCGGTGATCCACGGCGCATACCCCGGATTCCTGACAATTGCCGAGGAATCCACAGCATGGCCCAAGATCACAGCTAAGCCCGAGGACGGCGGCCTTGGATTCTCCTTCAAGTGGAACATGGGCTGGATGCATGATTTCTGCGAATACATGAAGCTGGATCCGATCATGAGAAAGGGCAACCACAACGGGCTGACCTTCGCGATGAGCTACAACAGCGCCGAGAAGTACATTCTTCCTCTTTCCCACGACGAAGTTGTTCACCTCAAGTGCTCCATGGTCAACAAGATGCCCGGCTACAAGGTCGACAAGTATGCAAACCTCCGTGTGGGCTATACTTTCATGACAGGTCACGAAGGCAAGAAGCTCCTCTTCATGGGCCAGGAATTCGGCCAGGAGCATGAGTGGAACGAGGCGACCGAGCTTGAATGGTGGAGACTCGAGGAAGGCAAGGACGACAACTATCTCAACATCGGCCTTAAGTACTATGTGCAGAAACTGCTGGAGATCTACAGAAGCCACAAGTGCCTCTATGAGATCGATGATGACTGGTCAGGCTTTGAGTGGATCAACGCCGATGACGCGGACAGAAGTATTTATTCCTTCTTCCGCAAATGCCCTTCCCAGAAGAAGAGCCTTCTGTTCGTCCTGAATATGACCCCTGTCAAACGTGAAGGATACAGAGTGGGCGTACCGGTCCGCAAACAGTACAAGCTTCTTCTCAACAGCACGGACCTGGTATTCGGCGGATCCGGTGAGACCAGCGTTCCCGAAGTGATCAGAGCTAAGAAGGGCGAGTGCGATCACAGGGATCAGTATATTGAATTTGATCTTCCGGCATACGGAGCAATTGTTTTTGAGTTTTCCTTATAAGGTGGTGCGACATGAAAAAAGTCATGAGTCCGCAGAGGATTATCTGGAAAACATACTGATCCTGCGTGAGCGAAACGGAAATGTAAGATCCATGCAGTATTGTTCAGGACCAGCTGAAAATGAATCCTGACGCCAGTGCGCTTTTCCTGTTCTGCGGACGAAGACGGGACCGCATCAAAGCATTATTCCATGAACCGGACGGATATGTCCTTATCTACAAGCGTCTTTCAGTAGAAGGCGGATACCAATGGCCCCGGAATAAAGACGAAGTCCGGAACCTTACCTGGCGGGAGTTTGACTGGCTGATGTCCGGTATTGACATCGACCAGCCCAAGGCGATCCAGTCCGAATAAAGGTGGTTTTTTTCGGAAAAGACAATTAATTGGAAAGACGGTCTGGTATAATAGTGATATCCCGAATGAGTGAGGAACTATCATGGCCGCCAGTGCAAAAGATCTCCGGCTCCACGAGCTGAAGGACAGTATTTCACAACTGAATAAAAGGATCGATGCACTGCTCACAGCACTCGAAGCTGCCAATGCCAGGGAGGCCGAACTGCGCCGCGAAAGGGATACCCTGAAGGAGCAGGTAGACTTTCTGACAAAAAAGTTGTTTGGAAAGTCCAGCGAAAAACGCACACTCGATATCCCCGGGCAGCTGAATCTCTTCAATGAGGCTGAACAGGAACAAGGACCTGAGCCGCCGGCGGAAACAATTGTTGTTGCGGAGCATACCCGTAAGAAAAAGTCTTCTCATGCTGATACGTTCAAGGGCATGAAGGTCAACAAAGTCCTGATTCCCCTGCCAGATGAAGAGAAAGTCTGTCCGGTCTGCGGAACACAGATGGAGCGGATCGGCGAGGAATACGTCCGCCGGGAAC